>CAYYNL010000073.1:5138-21327 GCA_964472925.1 uncultured Fibrobacter sp.
ATGTTCCGGATGATCTGTATAATCATTGGTTAAGTTACGCTCAAAGTAATGCCAAGAAAATCAATAAAAGAAATTTCCGTTACCAAACCTACACACTCTTTCTTCTTTCACTTGCTGGAGAACCCAATGTTGGTGCGATGAATTTGGTAAGAGAGAATCACCTTAATGATTTGGATCCACTGTCCAGAAAACTGCTGGCTGGTGCATATTTTCTGGCCGGTCAGAAGGATGCTGCAGAGAAAGTGGATAATTATATGACAACAGAGATCAGCACTTATCGGGAGTCAGCAGGTACTTATGGATCTACTCTTCGAGATCTGTGTCTTGTTGCATATATTTCTCAATTAATGGGTGAAAAGTCAGATGCAATGAAAATGATGCGTTCGATAGCTCACCAATTTAAACCTCAGGAGTGGTATTCCACACAGGAAAACGCTTTTGCATTAATCGCGGTATGTGAAATTTATGGTGAAAGAAACTTGATTGAAAGCTCCCGAAAATTCTCCATGGAGTTTAAGGATGGAAAAATCAGACACTATGAACTTCAGGGTTATCAGTTATCTATGGACATAAGCGATTGTTTTGATAAGCCGATAAGAATAAAAACCGATAAGCCTGATCCATTATATGTCAGCTTATTCGAAGAGGGGATTCCTCTTGAAGACATGATAAGTACCGGGCAAAAGGGACTCGAGCTGACCCGAAATTTCTATGATGATCAGGGGAATTCTATTCCATTGGAAAGCATATCGCAGGGTGATCAGTTTTGGGTAAGATACCGGATCAGAAGTACTGCAGGCCAGCCGTTAAAGGAACTTGCATTGTCCAGTGTTTTTCCATCAGGATGGGAGATAGTCAACACCCGTATGGAACAGGGTGCTTTGCCTCCATGGTTATCAAATATCACAGTATCTGATGGAAAATATATGGATATCAGGGATGATCGTGTAAACTGGTTCTTTGATCTGGACAGTATTTCTGAAGCAAATTTTATTATAAAATGTAATGCTACATTTGCCGGAACTTTTCGCCTTCCACCTGTTACTGTAGAGCCAATGTATTCTCCTGATTATTATGCCCGAATCGAATCGGGAAATGTAACTGTGAAATGACTGCTTTTAGTTTGAATAAAGGAAAAGCATTCAAATGGGCAGCCTTGGCAGGGGCAGTTCTGATTGCTTCTTTATTATTCTGGCCAGTAGGGACATTGTTTACTGATGATTATTCGCGGGTGGTAAGCGATCGACATGGCAATATAATGCGGGTGACATTAGCCCAAGATGGGCAGTTACGCTTTACTGCAGAATCGGATAAGCTTCCTGATAAATATATAAAGGCTGTAACCATGATGGAGGACCGAAGGTTCTTTTATCATCCGGGAATTGATCCTTTATCGATAGTTAATTCCTTTGTGAGTAATATCCGTTCAGGTAAAAGAGTGCGGGGCGCAAGCACTATAACCATGCAGGTCGTGCGGCTGTCCAGCCCCAGAAAACGTACATATCTGAATAAAGTTGTTGAGTGCATTACAGCAATAAGGTTGACTGCTCAAAAGTCAAAAAATGAAATTTTAAAATTGTATGCAGCCCATGCTCCGATGGGCGGAAATGTTGCAGGAATCTACTCAGCATCCAGGTATTATTTCGGTAAGCCACTGGATGAGATTACCTGGGCAGAAGCCGCACTGTTTGCAGTTCTTCCAAATAATCCTTCAATGATAAACATTAAGAAAAAACGCCCTGAATTGAAAAGAAAAAGGGACTGTCTGATAAAGACTTTACAGATAAAAGGGGTTATCGACAGTATCACGTGTGCACTTTCTGTTGATGAACCTCTTCCTCCTATAAATTGCAGATTGCCTTTTGAAGCTCCCCATTTTGCAGAAATGGCACTTCGATCTACTGACAGAAATTTGGTTCAGACAACACTGGATATTAAAAAGCAGAAAGATGCGGAAAGTATTATAAAAAGATATAGCCTTAATTATAAGGATTATGGGGTAGCCAATATGGCGGCTCTGGTGATTGATAACAGTACCAGTGAAGTAGTTGCATATATAGGATCTCAGGATTATAATGACACAATAAATTCAGGCAGAGTTGATGGGGTGATGGCTTTGCGTTCGAGCGGAAGTCTTCTAAAGCCGCTACTGGTTGGTAGGGCTATTGATCGTGGTCCGTGGGTTATTCAAAGTAAAATTCAGGATGTGCCTACTTTTTATGGAACATTTTCTCCGTCAAATGCATCTGGAGAATTTCAGGGCATAGTTACTGTCGAGCAGATGCTGATTCAATCACTTAACGTTCCTGCAGTTCGACTTCTTTACGAATATGGGCAAGCCGATTTCTATCAGGACCTCAAGCAAATGGGAATATCCACACTCTTCAGAAGTGCTGATGGGTATGGGTTGTCTATTATTCTTGGAGGGGCGGAGGTACGATTGTGGGATATGTGCCGGATTTACAGTGCCCTCAGTAATGAGGGCCTTATATCTCCAGTAAGAATTCTTGTTGGAATAGAAAAAGAAAATGATTCATCACGATTGTGCAGCCCTGGTGCATCATGGCTTGTATTGTCTGCGTTAGGTAAAGTTGATCGGCCAGAAAATGAAAAATACCAGGATCAGATTCCTGTTGCCTGGAAAACCGGTACCAGCTATGGACAAAAGGATGCCTGGGCTATTGGAGTGAACAGGCAATGGACTGTCGGAGTCTGGGTTGGTAATTTCTCAGGTGAAGGAAATCCTTTTTTAGGAGGAGCTGTTTCTGCAGGCCCGGTTATGTTTGCACTTTTTCGCCAGTTAACAGACAGGACAAAACCATTATGGTTTCAGTGTCCTGAATATGATTTGAAAAGGATTTCGGTATGTTCTGCCACCGGTTATCTTCCCGGTCCTTCATGTCCGCAAACCATTACAGTACTTGCACCTTCAGGGGCATGGAAGACACAGCAGTGCCCATGGCATCGCAAGGTGGTAATAGACCAGCAGAGCGGCCATGAAATCTGTTCGAGATGTTGGGATGGAATTATGCGCAAAGATACAGTCTTACTGGTATATCCAGCATCATCTGCAGAGATATTGCACAAAAGGGGGTTTACTGCTGATATTATGCCTTCACACCTGCCCTCCTGTACTGCAGTTATGAAAAAGAGAGCCAAATTTGCTATAGAATATCCGGTAAATGGAATTACTGTTTTTATTCCACGTAATATGAATGAGGAGTATCAGCAAGTCGTGTGTAAGGCATCATCTCAGACAAAAAGCCCTCTATTGTGGTATATTGATGGTAAATTTATTGGTGAAACACATGATTTTCATAACATGGCAGTTCAATGCAATCCAGGAAAACATGTATTGAGTGTTTTTGATAATGATGGAGAAGAGCAGATGGTTAATTTCAGGGTTGCTGGTATGATAAAGGAAGACAAATAACCCCCGCCATAATGATTATAAGGGCAGCAATTGCAGCAGGATTAAAAACCGATCCCTTTACCAATAAGACTTATTATCTCGTCGATTGATTGATTGACATCGCCCATACTTTTTTGCTGATGCCAGTTTTTTACCTTAGTAAAAACCAATCCCTGAAGAAAATCATAAATCAGTGTTGAACTCAGCCTGGTAGTAATTTCCCCCTTTTTTTTGGCATTATCAAATAACTCCGTCATTAGCTCTTCAAATTTGCTTTCGGTACAGAGGAAATCTCTCTCAATCTCCATAAGTTCTCCCTGATTTTGGAGCTGGTCAATAAGGGAAAAAACCTGTATGGAGTTAAGGGTCAGGATAAAGGAGAAATATTCCCCCCATATTGTAAAAGCAGCCGACAGGAAACGACGGAGATTTTCGCTTATGTGCAATTGTTTATCTAACTGAAAATGGGGATCAGTGGTAAGTTTGTCATATACTCTGTTTCTTTCCCTTACTGCAATAGTTAAAAAAATCTCATCTTTGTCTTTATAGTAGCGGTAAAGGGCAGATTTGGAAAAACCTGCCTTTTCCGCAATATCTTCCAGTCTGGTTTCATAATATCCTTTTTGTGAGAGCACCTCCAGGGCCGCGTCAAGAATCAGGCTGGTTTTGGTATCTCTTATTAATTGTTTCCTTTTTTCTTTACAGTTCAGTTCATCCATGATTTTATCCTTTCATACGGCATGCTCAGATTGGTATTCTTCCTTAAGTTTTTGCAGTGAGGGAGCTGTCCATAAGTAAAGAATAGGTATCAAGAAGAATGTGAATAATGTTGATACGGCGACTCCGCCAATGGTGGTGATGGCAAAAGATGCCCTGAAATTTCCTCCGGCACCTATGCCCAGGGCCATAGGAATCATGGAGATGATGATTGCCAGGTTAGACATGAGAATCGCTCTGAGTTTGGTTCCGCCTGCCTGTACGATAGCATCTTTGGCAGAGATCCCATGTTCCAGTCTCTGGTATCTGGCATAATCGACCATCAATATAGCATTGTTGACCACAACTCCAATTAGCATGATAATAGATAGTAAAGAAACCATGGAAAGAGTGCTATTGGTAAAGTACATAAACCAGATCACACCAATAAGCCCCAAAGGAATGGTCAACATGATTACGAGGGCCATGGAGAATGATTCCAGCAAGGCTACTAAAAGCATTAATGTCAGAGCTACTGCCAGGACAGCTGCTAAACCTAACTGACTGAAAGAATCATCCTGCAAATCCTGCATCCCAGCAAATTTGATACTGTATCCTGGTTCCAGTTCAAGTTCATTGAACTTTGCTTTTAAAGCATTAATTTTCTTTCCGATATTACCACTGGTCTGATTGGCCGTTATCTCAATCATTCTCTGTTTATCTTTGCGTGTAATAGAAGAGATTCCGCCAGTGTATTGCACATTGGCAATAGCCTCCAAGGGAACAGGTCCCCTGGGGGTGAGTACTTCCATTGTTTGTATATCACGGACAGTACTTCTGCATTGTTTGTTCAATTGAATGCGGATCGGAAAGTCTTCGCCATTTTCTCTGTAAATAGCTCCATCATTCCCGGTGATATTATATCTGACCAGTCCACCTAACATCTGGATAGTAGTAGCCTGGGACAGGTTGGGAGAAAGGCCATAATGTTCCAAGCGTTCTCTGATTGGAACAATAGAAATTTCCGGTTTATCTCCTTTCCAGGAGCTGTTTATATCGGTCAGATCCGGTGTATGGGAAAGAATGTCCAATACCTGATTGGAAAGGGCAATAACTTTGTCCATTTCCACACCCTTTACTTCTATTGTCATATCTGCACCATCGTTTTCACCGGCGATACCGCCAACAGATGATACACTGATTTTGGCATCTGGTATATCTGCTAGCATAGGACGAATTTTATTTATTTTTTCGAAAACTGACTCTTTACGCTGTGTTTCTGGAGTAAATTGAAGCCGGACTTCACCGTATTGAACACCGGTGGTTATTCCGGTTCCTCCGATAGAGGAAGAGATTGATGTAAGATCAGGAAGACCTTTCATCAGCTCCTCCACTGCCAGCACCCGTTTTTTAGTAATATCGATGGGTGTACCGGGGGGAAGTTCGATAGAGATCGATATAACTCCTTCATCAATTTTAGGCACAAATTCGGAACCCAGTTTGGGAGTTATAAACTGCAAAGTTGCCCAGAAAACTAATACTATACTGATCACAACAGCAAACTGAGCGGCTTTATTGGAGAGGAGCCGCTCGAGGAGCTTTTCATATTTTTTATCTATGCTGGAAAGAAGACGGTCTATGGCATTAAGATTTTTAGCTGTTGACTTACCATTACTTTTCTGCTTTAGCATTCGTGATGCCATCAGGGGTGTAAGAGTAAAGCTTAGGAAAATGGAGGCAATTGTGGCAAACACAATCGTCAAACCAAGGGCTTTAAATGCACTCCCAATAATTCCTGATGTTGTGGCTATGGGAATGAAAACTGCAAGGTTGGTCAGGGTTGAAGCAAGCACAGCAGTAAAGATCTCATTTGTTCCCTCCTCCGCTGCCTTGCGTATGTTCTTTCCACTGTTACGGTGACGAACAATATTCTCTATGACTACTATCGAGTTGGTAACAAGCAGTCCAATCGAGACGGTCAGAGACATAAGAGTAATCGTATTTAAGGATAAGTTCGCTATACTCATACCAACCATAGCCATTATCAGTGAAAGGGGCATGGTAATTGCGGCAATAAGAGTTGTTCGCCAGTCAAATAGAAACAGTAGAAGAATCAGCGCAGTAAGAATGATACCGGTTATGATGTTAGTATAGGTATCATTAACCGTGTCTTTTGTAAAAGTTGAGGAATTCTCAATTACATCGATGGAATATCCTTGCGGAAGCAAGGGCTTGATCTGTTCTACTTTTGCCATGACCATGTCTGCAGTTTTGACAACGTTTGCATCGGAATTTTTTGTGATCGAGATGTGAACCGATTCTTTGCCTTGAAAGCGAGCGAATTCACGTATCTCTTTATAACCATCTTCAACTGTAGCAATGTCTTTGATTTGTACATTGTAATTTTCTACTGTAGTTCCATACTGCTTGACAACTGGAATCTGCGTTTCACGAATCTCATCGAGGGAGCAGTACTCACCGGATACCTTTACAGAATATTCCCTGTTTTCACCTGTTACAAATCCACCGGGGATAGTAGTATTTTGCGCTTTGAGAAGTGCTGCAACCTGAAAAATTGTCAGATTGTGAGCAGACAGTTTTTCCGGATCCAGATTTACAATAATTTCACGCTCCCTGCCTCCGATCACATCGACTTTTGCAACACCGTCTATCTGGGAAAAACGGTCCTTGATTTCATTGTCGACGTAGCGTCTCAACTTATCGGGTGTAACTGGAGCGGTAACAGAAAGTATCACAACTGGTAAATCATTTGGATTATGTTTGGAGATAATTGGCTTTTGAAGATCTTCGGGAAGCGTGTAAAGTATCTGATCAATTTTGTCCTTTACCTCAATGGATGCTATATCTGGATCGGTCCCTGAAATGAACTCCAGTAGCAGAAAAGCCCCCGACTCCAGACAGTAAGAGGTGACATGTTTGAGGCCGCCAATTGTACTTACCTGCTCTTCAATGGGTTTAACCACGTTAAGCTCAATCTGATCTGGCCCTGCACCTGGATAGATAGCCTGAATAGTAATATAGGGAAGTTCCATATCCGGCATTTTATCTACAGGCAATCTTAAAAACACCACTACACCGAACATGGCAACCGCCAAAATGCACATGATCATCATTAGCGGTCGTCTTATGCTTATTCCGGCAATGCTCATAGCGTCTCCTTTACTGATTCACCACGTTAACTTTTAAGCCATCCTGAAGCATCGAGAGGCCTGAGACAATAATTTCATCCTCAACAGTGCAGCCCTGCACTATTTCATAAACATATCCGGTATTGATACCCAGGGTAACATTCTTTTTAACTGCTTTTCCATTTTGAAGGGAGAAAAGATAAGGCTCATTGTTTTGGGTAAAATTGACCGTCTCGAGTGGCACATACAGGGCATTGGATTTTTCATTGACAATAGTGTGCACCTGTTTGAACATGCCTGCTTTCAGAACACGATTCTTATTGGGGAAACGCGCGATTACCTTGAAACTGTGGGCAAGACCATTCGCGCCCAATGCAACCCGGTCAATGTTACCCCAGATTGTATCCCCTTCCATCAGAATAAAAGATTTCTGCCCCTTTTTATAGAAATTGATCGCCTGTTCGTTTACCTGCATTTGTACTTCAATATTTGAAAGATCTGCGATTTTAACCAGAGGCGTTTTCTCACTGATCTTGCTTCCTTCACTCTGATAAATCTCTATTACTGTTCCATCAAAAGGTGCTAAAACGTTTACACCTACTTGAGCCTGTCCCAGTTTTCTCTTGGCATCCTCATACTGTACACGTGCACCTTCAACCTGTTCGTTTGAAATGGCACCCTGTGAATGAAGCTTCTTTGCACGTTCATAAGATTTCTCTGCATACTCAAAGGCGCTCTGGGCAACATCAATAGGTGAGCCACCATCAATTTCCATTACTGCAACCACCTCATCTTTTTTGACGATATTACCAACTGTCACCCTGATCTCTTTTAACGTACCACCCAAACCATTTGCCAGCGTTGCTTCTGCTACTCCCTGAAGTGTACCATTGCTTCGTTCGATCCTTCTAATAGTCCCATGACCAATCCTGGCGGTGGTAACCGGTATCCCCTTTTCAGATTGAATCTGCTGAAAAGTTTTGGGGGCACTTTCATTTTTTTTCTGCTCTTTATTGCACCCGGCAAGCAGAAATAATGAAGAAAAAATAAGTGTCAATACGATACTTCTCATTTATTTATCCTCCTGCTCCGTTAATAATAGGGAATTATCTCCGATTAACATTTTAATTCCGGTGATTGCTGCATTGAGCTTATGTACAGCATTGTTATACGCAAGCTTTGACATACTTAACTGCTGCCTGCTGTTGGTAAGGTCTACCTGAGTGATCTGTCCGATTTCATAGGAAAGCGATGCAATCTGTGCTCCCTGGGTGGTTAATGCAATAAGATGAAGCGCCTCAGCACATTCTTCTTTTGCAACAGCAAGTTCCTCGAAATAGTTGGCTAACGCAAGGTTTAGCTGGTTAAGAGTCTTTTTTCTGGTTTCCTCCAGTTTCTGTTCTTCATAACCGGCCTGTTTGACTTTCTGCCACTTCTGTCCTCCAGAAAAAATAGGAATCGAAGTGCCAACAAATATCTTCTGATCATCACCCCAGGCAAACTCATCCCTGTTATCGAACATGCTTATTTTAGATATTGATGCACCAGCATAAATCGTGGGTAAAAAGTCAGCCTTGACTATCTTTATCTGCAACTGTTGCATCTCGATTCCCTTGTCTATCTGTTGAATAGAGATATTTCCTTCCGATAAGTGTTTAAAAGCCTCCTCTTCAGTCATATTGAAATCAATAACCACCAGTGAATCAGTTAATATGATCTCATCAGGATCTTTATCCATTGATGCAATCGTAAGAAGATTTTTTATCGCCAGATATCGGTTTTTTTCTGCATCTCTGAGAGCTAATTTTGCCTGCTGAAGAGAATATTTGGAGTTGAGAGTGTCCAAAACATTACCTTTGCCACTTTCCAGACGTGCCCTGGTAAGCCGGTGAGTCTCTTCTGCAAGCGCAACTGCCTGTTGACGTACTTCTCTGTTCTGATCAGCCAGCAATGCACTGTTATAGGCATTGATAATCTCTTTTGCCAGAGTAATTTTAGCGTTTTTATACTTCAGATCTAAAAAGCCATAATATACCTGGGCCAGTTTAAGTCCTTTAGAGATCTTTCCCTGCGCAAAAATCGGCTGAGTAAGAGTGAGTCCCAGGGCAACAGTGTTTTTGCCAGGGGTTAAATCAAAATCCGAGAGAGAGGAGATTATTTGGTCAAACGCTCCCGCAATAGTGGCATCATTAATAAAACCTGGAACAGAACGGTCCAATAGACCCGAAACCCCGCTGCCACTTCCACCACCAATATCAAAAGAGTAGGGAATAAACTGCTTGGGAGCCAGTTGGTAATTAACGGAAGCTTCGATGGTTGGGAAACCCTTGCCTCGATACTCCTTTTCCATACTTTGAGTGGAGGCCAGCTCTTTTTTGATCAAATTCAGCTCCTCGGCATGGCTGAAGGCGTATTGGAGTATCTCTTTCTTGGATAACTGCTCAGCACAAAGTGTAAGTGGTATGATCAGCAAAAGAAAGGGGATGCTGTTTTTCATAAAAATCCTCTTTTAATTGGTTTTCTGTTAAAAGGTTCCTATATAATACAAAAAAAAAAGACACAAAGCAACACTTTTGTGACTTTGGCGTCACAAATAAAATTAATGATCTCCATAATATATTGAAAGTAAGTAACGTGAACATGGAAAAATATTTGCTATTACTGGTAAAAGAAGTTAGTTGTTAAACAGAATTTTTTTTCCTGGAATCAACAGATTAATATGTACCGACTATGCGAATAGAGAATTTTAACAGGCAAATAAGAAAAATCAAAAGTGCATTTATCAAAGATAATACAGCAATGAAAGTTTTGTATCTGATCACCACCATTTTTCATGTGAACGACAAATCTTTTCGGAAATAGAAAATCTCTGAAGGAAGGGCTGCTGTCACAATAAATGGGCTTCTTGTACGAATTTCTTATTCAAGACGATTAAACAGTTGGGATCATTTTAAACAACCGCTCTTTGAGCGTTTTGTAGCGGATCATAAAAAGTACAGAACGAAAGGAGGGGTCATATAATTTACAAGAAAAAATATGAGTCTTACCAAAGTGTTAATTGTTTGATTTAACAGGTTGTGTGTTGATCTTTTTAAAGGACAAAAATTAAGACAGGTTTTCGCAGAGAAGTTCTTAATTAAAAAGTCCGTGAAAGGAGGTGGCTATTAGTAGTTATATACTGAAAGAAACCTTCGGAGAGATTTGTTAAATACGAACACTGATATTCCGGAGAAATCATAATAACTTAAACGGCTTCGATTCATTACGGATCGAAGCCTTTTGTTTGTGGTTTCCGATATTTTTCCTGAGAAGATCTATTAGTGAGCAGATTTATCAATTATAGGACATTTACAATCGGAAAACTTCATTTAAACTCTGCAAGTTTTTATCTCCGTGATAATTATTCCCTTTGCTCCTATATCGGAGAGACGATCCATAATCTGATTCATCTCTTTTCTTTTGATCATAGCTTTGACTGCCACCCAGTTTTCATTGCTAAGTGGGGCAATAGTGGGAGATTCGATTCCGGGAGTGATATCGCAGGCTTGGATAAGCTCCTTTTTTGGAATATCATATTCCACCATAACAAATTCTCTGGCTACTATTATTCCCTTGAGTCTTTTAACAAAGAGCGCGGCATCGGGTAAAGTGACAGTTTCTGCTGAACGGGAAATTAATATGGCTTCCGATTTCATAAGCGGTTCACCAATTTTCACCAGACCAGCTTCGGTCAAGGTACGTCCGGACTGCACCACATCAGCGATAACATCTGCAACGCCAAGCCGGATGGAGATCTCCACTGCGCCATCCAGTTTTATTATGTGAGCATTCAGCCCTCTTTTGTTAAGATCATTCTGGACTATGCGTGGATAGGAGGTAGCGATTCGCTTTCCCCCCAGCTTATCAGTGCTTAATTCACATCCGGCGGGAACTGCATAATAAAAAGAAGAGTGGCCAAAATTCAGTGGCATGATTTCATGGACGGTTGTACCGCTGTCAAAGGTTAGATCCCGCCCTGTTATTCCCAGGTCAAGAAATCCGCTGCCAACGTACACTGCGATGTCTCTGGGGCGTAAAAAGTAAAACTCAATCTGGTTTGCAGAATCGATAATTGCCAGCTCGCTGGAATATCTTTTGCAGGAATAGCCAGATTCACTGACCAGACGAATTGCATCTTCACTGAGAGTGCCTTTATTAGGTATAGCTATTTTTAACATTGAGAATCCTTTAGTGGTTTTACAAGTACTTATAAATATCTTCCAAAGAAAGATTACAGCAGATCATCATTACCTGTATATGGTATAAAAGCTGAGAGATTTCTTCAGCGGTCTTTTCTTTTCCTTCATATTCGGCAGCCATCCAGACCTCAGCTGCTTCTTCAATGACCTTTTTCCCGATGAAGTGCTTACCTTTTGCAAGCTCTTTTACAGTGCCGGACTGGGGATCATTTTGTTCCACCTTTTTCTTTAATTCTTCAAATAATTCTTCAAAACTTTTCATTTTTTCTCCAGACTCATTTTTGACTTTAAATTAAATTCTCTGGTCAGGTAAAGTAAATGGTAAAATAATAGTAGCTACTCAGGTATCAGTGGCAAAAAATAACTTTATGTAATATGGTATTTTAAAAATCTCAGAGTAATAGAAAGGCTTGTTGAGAAATCACTTCCGGGGAAAATACATAGGCCCCCATCCTCACCTAAACCCCGATCCACTTCCTGACCTCCTTCTCCGATACTTCCTTCCTTATCGCATAATCTCTTATCTGATCATCACCTATCTTGCCCAATGCAAAATAGTGTGAATCCGGATGCGCAAAATAATAACCACACACCGATGCTACCGGTTGCATCATGAAAGATTCGGTAAGAATGATTCCTGTACTCTCTTTTACCTTCAACAATTCAAATATCTGTTTCTTTTCAGAATGATCCGGGCAGGCAGGGTATCCGGGAGCCGGTCTGATACCACGGTATCTTACACGTAAAAGATCTCTTATCTCCAGGTTTTCATCCTTTGCATAACCCCAGAATTGCTTTCTCACCAGTTCATGAAGCCTTTCTGCGAAAGCTTCCGATAACCTGTCCGCCAGAATCTTGACCATCAGGGCACTGTAAGAATCATTGTTTTTTTCATAGGAAGCTGCAATCTCCTCAACTCCTTCTCCTGCACTTACTGCAAAAAGACCGATGTAATCGGTAATGGAAGACTTAGGTGCTAAAAAATCGCAAATAGAAATATTGGGTTTATTTTCATCCTTGACAATCTGTTGACGAAGGCAATGAATGACCGATATTACTGAAGACCTGGATTCATCAGAGTAGATCTCGATGTCATCGGTGTCTGTGGAATTGGCAGGGAAGAGTCCGATAACACCACTGGTATGCAAAAGATTATGATTTATTATGGTATTGAGCATCGCCTGTGCATCATCCAGTAATTTCCTGGCTTGTTCACCCACTTCAGAATCGTCGAGAAGAGACGGGTATTGTCCTTTTATTTCCCAGGCTTTAAAAAAGAAGGTCCAGTCGATATAGGAACTTAATTCATCAATTGAGTAATTGTCAAATACGGTAATTCCGGTTTTGGCAGGTCTTACTGGAGGGTAGGTATCGTTGTCAATTCGAAGCCGTCGTTTTCTGCAAAGCTCTATTGATAATAGTTCCTGCTGACTGGAAGTTTGATCATGCTTTTCTTTCAAAGACTTGTATTCACTTTTGACCTCTTTAACAAAGGATTTCTTCTGCTGGGGCGAAATAAGATTTCTGCAAACCTGAACTGCCAGGGATGCATCTCGAACCTGGATAACAGGGCCGCTGTATTGTGGAGCTATCTTTACAGCGGTATGTATTTTTGAAGTGGTGGCGCCTCCTATAAGAAGAGGGACAGTAAATTGTTGCTTTTCCATTTGGGATGCCACATAACTCATCTCTTCCAGAGAAGGAGTGATAAGGCCGCTCAGTCCGATAATATCCACATTTTCTTCTTTTGCCTTGTCCAGAATCTCCTGACAGGGGACCATCACTCCCATATCTATTACTTCGAAATTGTTACACTGAAGAACGACACTGACAATATTTTTGCCGATGTCGTGGACATCACCTTTGACAGTAGCTAAAAGTATCCTTGGCTTTTTTGAATTGGTAGTCTCATTTCCTTTTCGGGCTTCAATCAGAGGTGTAAGAAATGCTACCGCCTTGCGCATGACTCTGGCACTTTTTACCACCTGAGGGAGAAACATTTTTCCTGAACCAAACAGTTCACCTACTTCGTTCATCCCGTTCATAAGATGAATTTCAATTATCTTCAATGGATCATCAACAATGGTGAGTGCATCCTTGAGATCGGTTTCGATATGTTCAGTGATCCCTTTTACAAGTGCATGGCTTAACCGCTGTTGTAAAGGAAGGTCTCTCCATGGTGCAGAGGTGGTTACATTATTTTGTTTTTCATCAGGTGTGCTGGATGCCATTTCTATGAGCCGGTCGGTTGCGTCTTCTCTACGGTTGAGAAGAACATCTTCCACCCGGTTCCTTAAATCAGTGGGTATTTGTTCATAGACGGTAAGCTGTGTGGGGTTGACTATTCCCATGTTCATACCGGCTCTGATAGCATGGTAAAGGAATGCCGAGTTGACAGCTTCACGAACAGTGGTATTTCCACGGAAAGAGAAGGAGACGTTACTGACACCCCCGCTGACAAGTGCCCCTGGAAGATTTTTTCTTATCCAGGAAACTGCCTTGAAAAAATCGACTGCATAATTCTTGTGTTCATCGATACCGGTTCCTACGGCAAAGATATTAGGGTCCAGAATAATGTCATGAGGAGAAATACCGGCTTTTTCAGTAAGCAATTTGTAAGCTCTATTACAGATATCAATTTTTCTTTGAAAAGAGTCTGCTTGACCCTGTTCATCAAAGGCCATCACAACGATAGCAGCTCCATAGCGTTTGATTTTTATGGCTTTTTCCAGAAAAGGATCTTCCCCTTCCTTGAGGCTTATGGAGTTAACGATTGCTTTGCCCTGAACGGACCTGAGTGCGGCCTCGATTATTTCCCATTTAGACGAATCGATCATGACTGGCACTGTACTGATATCCGGCTCTGATCCGATAAGCCGCAGAAAGGAGGTCATTGCCTTGAGACCATCGATCATGGGGTCGTCCATGTTGATATCTATAATCTGGGCGCCACCGTTTACCTGATCGCGTGCTACATCGACAGCCTGCTCGTAGTTTTCAGCAGCAATGAGTTTTTTGAATCTGGCAGATCCTGCAACATTAGTTCTTTCCCCGATATTTACAAAGAGACTGTTGTTGTCAATGATCAATGGTTGAAGGCCCGATAATGCGGTAAAACTTCTGGCAGGAGGAGTTTTCCGGGGGGCGATTCCCTGTAAAGCATCGAAGATGGCATGTATGTGTTCAGGGGTAGAACCACAGCATCCTCCGGCAATGTTTATCATCTGTTCTTCGGCAAATTCTTTTATGTGTGAAGCCATCGATTGAGGAGTATCATCGTAGCCACCATAGACATTGGGAAGTCCTGCATTGGGATGAACGCTGACTGCACAGGTTGCAGTATCAGATAGCTCTTTAAGAAAGGGTTTTAATTGAGCTGCGCCCAGTGCGCAATTGAAGCCTACGCTAAAGGGGGCTGCGTGTTCTATAGAAAAGTAGAAAGCAGCAGGGGTCTGGCCAGAGAGGGTGCGGCCCGATTTGTCGGTGATGGTACCTGAGATCATTAATGGAATGGAAATATTTCGTTCTAAGAAGAGCTGCTGTATGGCAAATATGGCAGCCTTGGCATTGAGTGTATCGAAAATGGTTTCCAGAAGAAGAATATCCACCCCACCATCGATAAGGCCCCTGGCAGAATCGTAGTAGGCTTTCTGAAGTTGTTCAAAGGTGATATTGCGAAAAGACGGATCATCAACATTTGGTGAAATTGAAAGAGTCCGGTTAGTGGGGCCCAATACTCCTGCAGCAAATTTGGGCTCATCCGGATGAAGGTTGATAAATGAATTTATGGTCTGGCGGAGAATTGAAGCTGAAATGCGATTCATCTCATAACTCAGTTCAGAGAGCTGGTAATCGCTTTGGGAAATCGCATTAGCGTTGAATGTGTTGGTTTTGATGATATCGGCACCTGCTTTAAGATAGCTGTGATGAATGTTAATGACTTCCTGAGGGCAGGTTATTGAAAGCAGGTCATTGTTTCCCTTGAGGCTGCAAGGGTGATCTTTAAAACGTTCACCTCTGAAATCCGATTCGTTAAGTGATAGTTTCTGGAGCATAGTTCCCATGGGACCATCCAGAATAAGGATTCGTTTGGACATGATAGAGAGGAGTTTATTGAATATGGGAGAAGCTTTCATTACTGACTCCTTAATTGAGGTTTGATTTTTGAAAAGAGAAAAATAGTTACTGGTAACGATCGGAAAAAAAGAGGAAGAGGTAATTTTGCACAAGCAATATCAGTTACCCAATAAAAAAGATTCGGTAATTTTTGGGCAATAAATTATCAAAATTCAACAGATTTGAATCACCGAAAACAAGAACAACCGAAATTTATACCCACATATCCGCACATAAGATTGTTTCAATAAGAAGTCCGATAGAGCTGGACTTTTGAGCAAAACTGAGCAAAATGTAGTCGGAAAGAAGCACTTTTAAGCATACGTATCACATTGAATTAAAACAGGTTACAAGCTACTACAATCCCCTGTACAGAGATAGTTTGGAACATTTTTCAACTACTCTGCAAAAATCCGAATTAAGCATAAAAATATTTATGTTTCTTAACAGAAATGTAGCGAAGATATTTTATGTTAACTATATTAAAAACAATTGCATAAGAAGTAGTGCATGACGCAATTCGTCATTGTGTATAGTGGCTTCTTGCACACTGCACTGCAGTATGTACGAAGTTGTGT
>CAYYNL010000074.1:0-21299 GCA_964472925.1 uncultured Fibrobacter sp.
TTGAATCTTTGAAGATTGTTTTCGATCCTTGACTTAAAATCGGGACCCATCATGTATGCCTTACTGTCCTGCAGAGGGGGAAAGAAAAAACGCAGAGTGATCTGAATTTCGGTTTTAAGATTTTGTTGGGGGATAAATCTGGCTGTGCCATGATGGAGAATTTCTGTGGAATTGGCCGAGTGCCATGAAAAGTAATTTGAGGGATTCTCTTCAGTGATTTCCAGATCCATGGAAAGTCTTTCGTTTTGATCTTTGATAAGGATGGTACAGCGAAAACAGTTGTAGTTAATTTTTATTACTGATTCTGCAAAATCGAAGATAGCGGCAAAGTTGCGCATATCTCTCCAGGTGTGATAAAGAGTCTGGTTGGAATCGTTTACCACAATGGAAGTTTGTATCAGGATGTCTTCTTTTTGAGGAAGAGCCATAAGTTTTACCCTTTCTTTTTCAAGTCTCTTAAAGAGCAATATATTTGCCAGAAGGACTCAGGCCACAGCGATGGCCTTTTATTTGCTCTATTAAAAGAAGAGAAACACTTAAGGTTTTTGTAAACAGGAGTATGTGGAGGGGTAATAATGGAATCTCAACCAAAACCGTTTGTTTGGCAGATGGTAAAGGAGGCGGTGGAGGTTAATGGAAACAAATCAACCAATATCGCCATCAGAGACTGGATCCTGGAGCATTATCCCGGGGTAAATATCAACACCATACAGAACACTATTATTATATGCACAGTTAATCATGAGTCCAGAGTTCATTATAAAGAAAATAACCGTCCACGCCGCTGCAACGATATTTATGATCTGCTTTATCGTCCGGCCAGTGGAAAAGTGGAAATGTATGATCCACGGATTCATGGAATCTGGGAGATCGCTCAGGATGAAAAAGGAGTGCTTACAGTCAGGGAAGTAAAAGAGAAAGATGATCTTTCCAGAGAACAACTTACCGTAGGTAACGGTTGTATCGAAACAAAGCATCTTCGCAGCTATCTGGCTAAAAATTTGGAACTCATAGAAGATGGCCTGGAACTTTATGTGGATGTCTTTGGTAATGACGGTGTGGAGTACCCTACCGATTTTGGACCAATTGATCTTCTTTGTGTCGACCGAAATGGTACTTACGTTATAATCGAGCTGATGGCTGATGGAATAGCCGATGCCAGCAGCGGACAGCTTCTTAAGCATCGGGCCTGGGTCAGGCGTCATCTGGCCTTCGGAAAACCCTTACGTTCTTATCTGGTTGGCTCCACTATTCCAGAAAATGTGCGCTATTCTCTGGCCGATCAGGAAGATGTCTTTCTTAAGGAATACGATTTGAGTATCCGTCTTAAGAATATCCCTCAGATAGCCGATCTTCAACCCTCCGATACGGCTTCGGTACAGATCTTGTAAAAGGAGAAAATATGGCCCCAAATATTCTGGTCATGGGCGCTTCAGGGCATGTCGGAAAAGAGCTGGTAAACCGGCTTGCCCATACCGGCAACCACGTACGTGCCGCAGTTCACGATCCAATAAAACTCAATACCCTTTTTGACTACCCGGGAATCGAAACTGTCACTTTTAATTTCGAAGATCAAAAATCCATTAAATCTGCTCTGCAGGGAATCTCCAGTCTCTTTCTCATTCTACCAGCACTACAGCACCTGTCATCTTTTGTAGATAATCTACTCACCTCCGCCTCTTCCACCAGTTCGCTCAAACATGTGGGTTTTCTTTCTATCACCGGAAGCGATGATCCCAAAGCTCCAGATTTGGCCCAATGGTTTAATCAGGCAGAATATCAGTTAAGAAATTCTTCCATACCCTATACAATCCTTCGTTCCAACTGCCTTATGCAGCATATTCTTCAATACCTTCAACCCGATTCTGCAATTATCTATTTGCCGGCAGATGGCGGAAAGGTAAGTTTTGTGGATGCCAGGGATGTAGCTGCAGTGGCTGCCGATCTTTTTATGCCCGGTGCTACTCATCAGGGAAAAATCTATAACATCACCGGTCCTCAGACCTATTCCATGTATCAAGTTGCCGATATCCTCTCCAGAGTTAGCGGATTGCGCATAGGATATGTGGAAAGCTCAAAGGAAAATGCCGCCAACGCGCTGAAAGGAAAGATTGCTGAATGGCGGTTAGACTATCTTTTAGATTATTTGCAATATCTTTTTTCAGGCGCAGGTGCCACCGTTACCTCTACTATAGAACAGATCGCTAAGATTGAACCGGTCTCATTTGTCGATTTTGCCAGAGATTACGCTCAGACTGTCCGTTCTATCCTGGCTCATCAGCTCTGAGCTTCCCGCTCCCTCTTTTTCAAATATGCCCCATTTAGAGGCGTATTCTTTCAAGAGGGAAGATTCTTTTATAAGGGGGAAAGTCATGGCAGAGAAAATCTTAGTAACCGGTGCTACCGGATTAGTAGGAAGCGCTTTGGTTAAAGAACTATATAGACGTAATAAAAAAGAGGTTAGAGCGGCTTTTCATAGCAGTACACTATCTCCTCAGCTTAAAACCTATTCTTCAGAACAGATACGATTGGAATTCGGTGATTTTTCCACTATTGATAAAGCATTCCAGGATGTCAGCACTTTGTTTCTGGTCACTCCATTTGCCCGTGAACAGGTGGAGTATGCAAAAAGGATGATCGACCGGGCACTTCTTTTTGGAATCGAACATATCGTCGACCTTTCAATTCTGGGAGCGGAGCAGGAACCTGGAACACAGTTCACTCGTTGGCATCGAAGAATAGAAAAATATCTGGAAAACTGTGGAATAGCTTATACAATTATCAGACCCAATATTTATATGCAGAATTTTCTGCGTTACGCTCAGCCTTCAGGCGGCTTTATTTATATGCCACTTAATCATGCCCAGGTTAGCTATATAGAGGTAACCGATGTGGCCGCAGTCGCCGCAGAGTTGATTATCGATGGAAAACAGCATTATGGCGCCACTTATGAGCTTACCGGCCCACAGGCTTTGACCGTGGATGATGTTACTCACATAATCTCTTCTGCGGTGGGAAGTCATATCGGATATATTCCTATCCAGGAGGAAACCGCTTATCATATAATGGAAAGTCTGGGTATTGCGGACTGGATGGCAAAAGGAATGCTTGAACTCTATTCGATGCAGCGGGATGGTAAAAATGAAATGGTGACTTCGACTGTAGAATTACTATGTAACCGAAAACCAATCTCATTTGAGGAGTTTGTCTATAATAACAGCAGCCTGTTTAAAGAAATTGTTCAACATGAACAACAGACCTATCCTCATTAATGGCTTTAAAAAAGGAGAGGATTAAAGAATATGTTTTTCCACTTTCCCTTGAGAAGGCAAAATACTATATTGAAACTTTGCCATTCACTCTTGGCGGAAGTGGTGGAACTGGTAGACGCGCTAGATTCAGGTTCTAGTGGGTGTAACGCCTGTGGGGGTTCGAGTCCCCCCTTCCGCACCATTCTTCTTTTTTGACCTCTGGCCATGCAATATAAAAACACAATCGAAGTACTCTCACCCTCTGTCGTGGAAAAAATCGCCGCGGGAGAAGTAGTCGAACGTCCTGCTTCTGTGATAAAAGAACTGGTCGAAAACAGTATCGATGCAAATGCCACCAGAATAGATGTTTTCATTGAGGATGCCGGTTTCTCTTTAATAAAGGTGATGGATAACGGATGCGGCATGAACCCTTCGGACCTGCAAAGATGTGTTCTTCCACATGCTACAAGTAAAATAAAACGTATAGAAGATATTTTTACTATTGCTTCTATGGGATTCAGAGGAGAGGCCCTGGCAAGTATCGGAGCAGTTAGTCGCATGAGTATCTGTAGCTGTATCGATGATTCCGGACTGGGATATGAACTTAACTGTAACGGCGGAGAAACCTCAAAGATTCATCCAATGGCTCATGCACGTGGAACCACCATCTCCGTTAAAGACCTGTTCTTTAATGTACCGGCACGAAAAAAATTTATGAAAAGCCACAGAGGCGAACAGTTGGCAATCGTAAAAATAATGGAGCAGATTGTGCTCCCGTTTCCCTCTATCCATTTTACCTTGTATATCGATGGCAAAAAAATACTGGATACTCCATTCTGTAATAACCCTTCCGAAAGAATCGCTGAAATTGCAGGAACCGAATTTGCCAGAAATCTTATCTGCTGCAATGCGGTTAAGCCTGATATGGAAACACAGATTTTTATCTCTGCCCCTCAAAAAACCAATGAACGTCCCAGGTTTCAAAGCCTGTATGTTAACTTGAGGAGAATCGATAACGACTCTGTCACCTTTGCAATCCGTGAAGCTTTTTCCCAGTTTATAGGTTTTGGAATACGTCCCTCGTTTTTCTGCTTTCTCAATGTCGATCCTTCTAAGATCGATGTTAATGTCCACCCCACAAAACAGCAGGTGAAATTCGACAACGAACGGGAACTTTTCGGGCTAGTGTACTCTGCGGTGAAACAGGGAATAACCCTGAATCTGAATAAGACTCAAACATTTTCTGTTCCAGTTGAACAGAAAACTGATTCTATCCAGAAAAATCAAAACCTTAATAACTCCACCGCTTCTTCCCCTTTTTTGGTCAGAGAGAAACAGGAGCCTCTTAAGAATCAGCCCCCTTTTTCGTCTTCCGATAATTCAAACCAGCAAACCATTCTTTCTTTCCCCGCTGTGGCAAAACAAGCAGAAAGCGAGTATGATCAGACCAAAGAAAACAACATGCAATTAACCAAAGATGTACAATGGGATCTGATCTCCTGTTATCAGATCCATAACATGTTCATTCTTGCACCCATTAAAAATGGAATCCTTTTGATTGATCAGCATGCTGCTCATGAGCGGGTGTTATATGAGCAGGCTCTGGAGGATATTACCAGAGGACGGTCAGCATCTCAGCAACTGCTTTTTCCGGTAGTGATGGAGTTATCCACTACTGAGCGGATGATTATTCAATCCGGACAGAGCTACTTTAACGCTTTTGGTTTCGAAATCGGCGATTTTGGAGCCCGTGCACTATCAATTTCTGCTATTCCGGCATTTTTAAAAAATGGAAGTGTTGAAGAAACCATAAGAGAAATTATAAAATATCTGATGGATGGGAAAAATCCGGATTCATTCTCTCAACCAGAAAAACGTTTCGCTGCAGCCTTTGCCTGTGGTGCAGCCATAAAAGCAGGCCAGAAATTATCACAGGAAGAGATGAATGCACTACTTAATAGCCTTTTCTCTGCTAAGAATCCATACATTTGTCCTCATGGCAGACCGACTGTTGTCAGGATTTCGATAGATGAGCTGTCCAGAAGGTTTTTACGTTAGGAGCACCAATGTCAGAGCCGGACCAATCTGAATCTGTGGTCAGAAGTATTAACATGCCCCAAAGGGGTTCCTGGGTAATTGAATTCATGGCCAGTATCAATGCGCCTTCTTTAAATGCAACGGCAGGAATTTGCTTTCTACCTGTTTTTGACACTCAGAAAGAGGCATTGGAACCATGGGGAATGATACTTTCCTGAAATATTTCTATGCTTTTCAAAAAAGTTGCTATCAAATCTTTTGGGTGCAGAACCAATCAGGAAGAGATGAACTCCCTGCGTTTCAGGCTTTTGCAGCAGGGTTATGAATTTGTTGATGATCTTCAGCAGGCTCAGATTATCATTATTAACACCTGCACTGTGACTTCTTCTACCGAATCCAAGACAAAACGAGTGATCAAGGCTGTTTCTGAGCAATATCCTTCAGCAAAAATATTGCTGACCGGTTGTCTTGCTCAGCAGAAACCCTCAGAGCTAAAAGATTTGGACTCTGTTTTCTGGGTAGTAGGTAATACCGAAAAAGACCAGATTCCTTCCATACTTGAAAAAAATGGTGGAATTTTTCAGCGCCCATTCTCCAGTGAAATCCCTGAACTATCCATTAAAACTTGCCAAATCCCTTCTGCCAAAGCTCAGGCAGGTTTTCGAACCAGGTTTCCTTTAAAGATTCAGGAAGGCTGTAATTACCGTTGTAGTTATTGTATTGTGCCATCGGTTCGTGGTCCTTCTCGTTCTGCAGAGTTCTCCCAGGTGATCTCTGCATTCGATTCAGCAGTAAAGGCTGGATTTAAAGAAATTGTATTAACCGGAACTCATATCGGTCAATTTGCAAAAGAGCAGAGTGAATCATTGCTGGAATTACTTAAAGAGATTATTTCTATAGATGGGGATTTCAGAGTAAGATTGAGTTCACTTGATCCCAGGGATCTTTCCGATGAAATTTTGCAGCTTGTTGGGGACAATAGTAAGATTTGTGACCATCTGCACGTAAGTATCCAGTCTTTCTCCGAGAAGGTTCTCAGAGCTATGGAGCGTCCGTATAGCGATGTGGATGAGCTTGTCAAAAGGCTTTCTACTTTCCGCAGATCATTTCCTTCAGCAGGGTTGGGAGCAGATTTTATAGTAGGTTTTCCAGGGGAAACAAACAAAGATTTCGAACTGACTATGGAACGGGTTTCTATGGTTGGGTTTTCCTATGCTCACATTTTTCGATTTTCTGCTCGTCCGGGTACTTCTGCTCTCTCTTTGCCCGAACAAATTTCAGATTCGATCAAAACTGACCGAAGCAATCGGCTTCGGATGCTAATAAACCAGAGTAGAGATGAGTTTATAAATAAAAACCGTACTGTTTCTAAGAAAATTATTGTAGAATCAGAGAGTCCGGTTCGGGGACTTACTTCTAATTATATACATGTAGAGATTCCTGGACTTAAAATAAGCTGTAATTCCTGGCTGGATGTAAAAGTACACGAAACTGTAAACGGACGTTTCCATTTGGCTCAACCTGTTTGGGAGAAGACTTAATGAATTCTAAAAAAACATCCGCGGTTAGCAGGGAACGATATAATCAGGTAATAGAAAATATCGACAATCTGCCATCTCTGCCGGCTATTGTCTCCCGGTTAATTAAGGTGGTAAACTCACCGGATTCTTCTGCAGAAGACGCAGCTAAGCTTATTGAACAAGACCCGGCTCTTACCAGCAAAATGATTCGCCTGGCTAACAGTGCTTTTTATGGCATACCCCGAAGTATTTCATCGGTGGCCAGTGCTGTGGTGATTTTAGGTTTTAACACTATCAGATCGCTTGCCTTGAGTGCTGCAGTGATCAAAATGTTCTCATCTGTACGTTCCTCTGTTATCGATAAAGATCGTTTCTGGAAACATTCTATCACCTGTGCTATTGCTGCTAAAACTATTGTACGTCATTTTATGAATATTAGGATGATGGATCCGGAAAGTGCTTTCTGTGCAGGGATTCTTCATGATATTGGTAAACTGATCTTTAATGAGTATGTTAATGATGGATACCAGGAAGCCCGCCAGTATGCTTCAAAAAACAACGTATCACTATTGGAAGCAGAAAAATTGATTTTAGGCATAGATCATGCAGAAATCGGAAGAATAATAGCTGATAAGTGGGCGTTGCCTTTGGATCTTGAGTACTCTCTGGTGTATCATCATAAGCCTCAGGATGCCGATAAACTTAGTGAACTGGTTACCACTATTCATCTGGCGGATGTTATGGCCCACAGATTAGGATGTGGTCTTTGGGAAGATGAATTTTTTAACGATGAATGGATAAATGCCAGAACTGTTTTGCAGTTAAGGGAAGATGACTACAAGAAAATCAGCGAATCCCTTGCTGAGAATGCAGAGAAATCAATCGAGTTTTTTACTATAATCAATTAATCCAAGGATTTGGAAGCGTGGAGCAGAAGGCTTTTTTAAGAGCTGTATCTGCATTACCCTCTCTTACTGCGGTTCTCAGGCGAATCTTTGCGGTTGTTAAGGATTCAAATTCAACTGCTCTGGATATTACCAGAGTGTTGCAACTGGATCCGGCGATTGCTGGAAAAGTCCTTCGTCTGGCTAATTCCGCCTATATTGGTCTTCCACATACTGTTTCTTCAATACAAAATGCAGTAACTTTATTGGGAACCAGAAGAATTCATTCACTTATTCTGATTTCAATCCTCAGTTCAGTAAAAAAAAGTGTATATGCCTCTTTTCCGGTGATCTCCTATTGGCGTCATTCGGTATGTACTGCCTTGATAGCTGAGGCGATAGCTAAATCTTTGCGCAGATATGATTATGCAATAGATGAAAACGAACTTTTTTCAGCAGCTATTCTTCATGATATAGGTAAACTTATAGCTGCGACTATGGAGCCTGAGAGTTTTTCGCAGCTTTACAAACAGAGCATTCAAAGAGAAGTGCCATTTTTCAAAATAGAAAATGGGGAAGCTGCACATAGTTTTTTGGGTGGTTACTATGCTGAGCACTGGGGTTTCCCTTACGAACTGAAACAATGCATAAAGATGCATCACGAGCCTCTCTCTGATAAAAAACTGACTCTGCGAATATCAATTATAAATGTTGCTGATATTATGGCTCATGTTCTTGGGTTTAAGATTTTTTCCGAGGAGATTACACCACTTGTTCAAGAGGGTGTTTTAAACCTAATAGGGCTTCCTCTGGAAAGGCTCAGGGTCATAGCTCAGTCAGTAATTGAAGATGAGAAATCGATTGAGTCATTTATGGATATAGTGAATGAAAACTAATCTGAAGTCAAGTACTACCGCCACAGGCGGTAGTACTTAATAGAGCGGCAAAGCCGCGAAAGCAAGAAGGCACGATAGTGCCTTTACGAGACATCTGGCTCCACTGGCTTAGCCAGTGGTTACCTGAAAGCCAGAAATGAAATTTCAAATTAAAATTCTTATACCATTTCGACGAGTCTTCAAGAAAAAATCTTTCCAAAGTTATACATAATGCAGGAATTTATGCAATACATACCAGAATTATAAATTTCTCACTTCGTTTGAAATGTCGGAGAACAGAGCTGAAACCTCTTTTGGCAATAAACCCATCTCGAACCATTTGCCCCTCTTTATTGTACTTACATATATTTACTGGCTGATTAATAAAGTTGATGAGGCTATTTTTTTTAATTAAGGAGAATATCTCTAATGAATCTGTTTGTTCGACTGAAAGAAGGTTTATCTAAAACACGGTCGCAGATAACATCAATTCTTTCTGGTGATGGAGGATTTGATGAACAATTTTTTGATTCATTGGAGGATGCGCTGATTGCGGCAGACATAGGGATAGAGTTTACAGAGGAGTATATTGACCGTCTTAAAGAAGAGTTGAAACAAAGACGGGTGGAAAGTAATTCAGAGGCCTATTCGGTTCTTAAGGAATTATTAGCTGAAGATTTGAAGGTACTGAAACTGCCTGAAGAATTTCCCCCAAAACCATGGGTGGTATTAGTGGTGGGTGTCAATGGGGTAGGCAAAACTACAACAATAGGTAAACTGGCAAACGAACTTAGGCTCAAGGGAAAATCGGTTATGCTGGGTGCTGCAGACACATTCAGAGCAGGTGCTATAGAGCAGCTTCGGATTTGGGCCAAACGTACCGGCTCAGAATTTGTTGCGCAGCAGGAAGGTTCAGATGCAGCTTCAGTTGCTTTCGATGCAATAGAGGCAGCTAAAGCCAGAAACATCGATGTACTTATCCTGGATACTGCCGGAAGACTTCATACTAAAGTCAACCTGATGAATGAACTTCAGAAAATTCTGAGGGTCATAAAAAGAAATACTCCTCATGCTCCCAATGAAATACTTCTGGTGGTGGATGCCACTACTGGCCAGAATGCCATTAAACAGGCCAGGGTGTTTAATGAAGCGGTAGGGGTTACAGGGCTAATCATTACAAAACTGGACGGCACTGCCAAAGGGGGAGTGGCAATCGCGCTTACAAAGACTTTTAATATCCCCATAAAAAAGATCGGAGTCGGAGAACAGATGGAAGATCTCCAGGATTTCGATGCTAAAACTTATGTGGATGCAATGTTTGGGGAACTGAAATAAATCTGGAAAAAAGAAAGGTAATCAGTCATTTTTATAGAATTTTTTAACCATAGATTCAGTAATTTCGCTTATTTCAATGATTGCTTTTTCCATCCTTATTAATTGAATAGCCAGCATTATCAGAAAAGAACAGACAACAACAGCTAAGCAGACAAACACAAAAAATGGCACTTTAAACTCCTCCTATAAGCTTGTGGATGGGTTCATTTGGGGAAAACGGGTAATTCCTTTTTCCGCCCTTTTCTGAGCAGCCAGAGCGATCATAGCTGCATTGTCTGTACAAAGAAGAGTGCTTGGAAAAAAGAGTTCATCGGAAAAGCTTTTTTTTAGTTCTTCTCTTAATCGGCTG
Organism: uncultured Fibrobacter sp.; assembly: GCA_964472925.1. GTDB lineage: Bacteria > Fibrobacterota > Chitinivibrionia > Chitinivibrionales > Chitinispirillaceae > JAAYPC01. Next base: position 10,252 of record CAYYNL010000074.1, read on the forward strand.
TTACAGGCTACTCCTCCTACCAGGGCGATTCTTCTAATGTTGCTTTTTTTGGATGCAGCCAATAGTCTGCTTAGAAGTGATTGAATGACCGCCTTTTGAAATGAATCACATATTGCAGGTCGGTTATCTCTTACAAAATCTGAATTCTGAGAACTAAGGAAATTTTTAACCGCAGTCTTGAGTCCTGAAAAACTGAAATCAAGGGGATTTGCCCAGATACGGGCAATTGGGAAATTTATCAGGTTATTTTTTCCTGTAAACATTGAAGCTTCTTTCTCGATAAATTTTCCGGCAGGATAGCAAAATCCCAACATCTTTCCCACTTTATCAAATGCTTCACCCGCAGCATCATCGACAGTCTGACCCAGACATTGATAAGTTCCAATTTCATCTACTCTATAAATAGCAGTATGCCCTCCAGAAACCACCAAAGCGAGGAAGGGAAATTGTAAACCGGGGTTTTCCAGAAGTACAGAAAAGATATGTCCTTCAAGATGGTTTATACCAGTTATAGGAATTCCATATCTGGTATGAAGGCCTAATGCAAAACTGATACCCACAAGGAGTGCTCCTGCGAGTCCGGGGCTGTCGGTAACCGCAATCAGGTCCATCTGTTGCGGATTCAAACCGCTTTCCTGGAAAACAGTACTGGCAAGGCGATCAATTTTTTCCAAATGTGCTCGGGATGCAATCTCTGGAACCACCCCTCCATATTGGCTGTGTTCCAGTTGGGAATAGGTAGTGTTCGCTAAAATCTTGCCATCTTCTATAATTGCTATAGAGGTTTCATCACAGGAGGTTTCGATACCTAATACTCTCATAGATTCTTCTTTATATGAAATGACAGTTCAGAATATTTACTTATTATAGAAACCAGCTCAGTATCACAGTTAATAAAATGGACATTTGAGCCTGCAGAAGTTATGACCTTCGTAATTTTTAACAGATAAGCCAGTTCTTTATCGTAAAGATAATTAATTCCGGTAAAATCAATTCCTATTTCTGTTTGAATATTGGATTGCAGTAAACTATAAATATTGCTCCATAGATTATTGAAGTCTGCGTCTTTAGCACTTTCAGAGTAAAGTCGAAATGTGGCAAAATGGTTTTCGGATTCTGGTTGTTCGCTTATGGTTGCCATCACCTCGTTTTCAATTTCTGACTGATTAGGTGGTGAAAAAGGAAATGATTCATTCTGGCTAATGTTATCGGTATTTGACTGATATCCATTGTTATCTGGTGCAGTTGAATATATTTCGTTTTGTGATGGTATAAATTCTGGTGGTTTGCAAACACGTTTTTCGACTCTTTCAAATGAACCGCCCACATTTCTCATTACTTGAATGGGCTCATCTGAGATGATAGGATCGGTAGAATCTACTGCAGAAATATCGACCACATGTACTAATGGCTTTGTTGAGGAGGCTTTTTCTTTTTTGTAATTGTCAAATTCCTGGGCTTTTTTGTCGATTTCCTGTTCAAGTTCATTGATTTTAGATGAAAGGGAGAGCAGGAAAATCCAGTTTACCACGCTAAAAATGACTGCTGCTCCGATAAGGCAAAATGCCACTATTACTAATACGCTCATTAAAAAGTCCGCATCTGTCTGTTAAATTAAACACTAAAATAACTTACAACCTTGATAAGAATCCAGATTGAACAATATTATCATCCCATTCCCAGATACGCCTTAATTAGTAAGAAGGTATTCGGGTGAATTCATTTAACCATTTTGGGCAATTTGTTGGATGCTTTTTAAATAAATGGATGAGGATTATTTATATAATAGATTTGCTAACAGGATATTTGGGCATTTACCAAATTAAAATTTATATTACACTTTTCATTTTTTAATGAGTCTTTTTCAGACAGGATTATTCAGAGTGAATCACCAGGAACGGTTTGATATTTTAATAGTTGATGATGAAGTGGGGGTTAGGCAGATACTGTCTGATTTTTTTATCTCTGATAAATATTCGACCAGATCCGCTTCCAATGGCAAAGAGGCTCTGGAAATGATTGAGCAAAAATTGCCAGATCTGGTGATTTCTGATATTCAAATGCCGGTTATGGATGGTTTTGAGTTATTCTCCATTCTGGATAGTAAGTATCCTACCATTAAACATATATTGATGACAAGCTACGATATTGATAAGTATATATCTTTAATCAGGAAATACAATATAGGCAATATTCTTTCTAAAGGACCGGAATTCCGACTCAATGAGATTCGATCATATGTCAGTTCAATTCTGACTGGAGAGATATTCGGCCTTCATCGTTTCCTTTCAGAAACTAAGCTAAATAATGAAATAATCAGTAGTTACGCTCAAGCTAAAAATGTTTGTTCCAATATTGTAAAATCGTTGCCAGTAAACAATAAATTCTACCTGGAAATGGCAATAGACGAGCTGGTATCCAATGCTTTTTTCCATGCAGTCTTAAAGCTCTCTGATCTTCCGCGTGAACGCTGGTCTGATTGTTATAACTATCAAGTCCCTAATGCCATCAAGCTTACCTGGGGCTTCGATCATGAAAAGATTGGTTTTTCGGTGGAGGATCCCAAAGGGAATCTGACCAAAAATGACGCTTTGAAGTGGTTAGACAATAATCGGGTAGAGAAGGTAAATGAGGAGCATGGAAGGGGCCTGCTATTGGTGAGAAGGCTTATCGATCGTCTGATTATAAACATTGACCCGGGAAAAAGGACTGAATGTGTTATTATTCAATATCTTGATAGGAACCATAGTAAAAATAACAAGCCATTGATGATTCACGAATTATAAGTAATATATTCACGATTCGGTAATATTTACTTATTTTAGACACAAGTGCGGTTTCGTTTCAGGATATGTTTTTGTTTTTAATTATTTTTTTCACATAAAAAATGGCACAGAAATAGCATTTTCCATTTAGATATGACCGATATGTTTCATGTCCTTGTAATTGATGATGATGCAGATTTACGCGAAGTATTGCGGAAATCTCTTTCACGTCTGGGTTGTAATGTTACAGTTGCGGAAACTGCTGAAAAAGGTTTGGATAATCTGAAAATCAATCGCTATAATGCAGTTTTTGCCGCACTTTGTGTTCGTAATATGGGTGGGCGAAGCATTGCCAGATGGGTTAAACAACAATCTTCAGATACCAAATTCTTTCTGGTCACCAGTTGGAGGGGGGATCTGGAGCATAGTTTACTCAAGCTGGATGGTATTCATGATGTGGTACATAAGCCCATCAATTTTAGTGAAATCAGAGATAAAGTACTCGAACATCTGGGTTAAGCTTCGAAAAAATTCATGGGATTATAAATAAAGATAAAAAAAAGTTGATTTTTTATTATAATTCCCCTATATTATAGTAAAATTCAGCTTTTTATGTTAATTCAGGAGCTAATAATGAATAAAATGAAGCTACTTTGTCTTATCTGCTTTCTTTATACAGCTTCCTTTGCATATACCTCTGATACCACAAAACAACAAATCGAATCATCTGGGCAAAAAACCGTAATAGTAAGTTCTGCCAGTGATGATCAAAAAAATTTGAGCAAACGAGCTTTTGTTTCTAAAAAGAAGACTACTTGGACAAAGATAAAAGATTTGTTTATGTAAAATCTGTCTTAAACGTTTTAACTGGCTTTGATTCCCTTATATCAGGGTTCCCATTCAATATCATTATTTATACCATAGATTCTTTTTGTTACAGAACCAATACTAATCGACACACTAAACTCCTGCACTGGTATCCTTCGGGAAAAATCTATTTCCGGCGACATAGAGAATTCTAATGAGACAAAAGGCTTATTGCTTGTAATCTCATTAAACCTTGGAAAAAAATCAATAGCTATCCATCCTCTTATGTTGTTAAGGTTTGAATAATAGTTTTCCTTTCCTGTATAACTTTTGTTGGTACCATCAATTACATATACTAATGGACCGGTTGAAATATAGCCAAATCGTGGAATGTGGAATTGCATTCCGATTATTCCTGCTCCATCTATCCCTTTATACAGAGCATTGTGTTCATTTTTTGATGAGAAAAAGGATGCTTTCGTGATTCCGGTAATTTTAAGGTAATCATGAAGAAATGCTGGTGAGCTCACTTTTAACAGTGCTCCACCGGAAAAACCAAACTTACCCTGAAAAATCGGCACTGTGTCAGAATTAATAGTAAATTGGTCGACATCTATCTGGGTAGCACCAAACTCCACACCTATACTTAAAAATTTTAAAGGTGAGTACTCCAGTCGGCTATATACTCGGTTCCATAGAGATGCTATTGCCTTATTGGTTAGTGTATAACCTCCAAGATGATATGACGCACTGATAGCAATTCTTGCCTCCGGAATTGAAACTGCGGGACTAGCCAAATTGGAAGCCAGAACCACATCAGAAAAGAAAAAGCAGATAATTAAAGCAAATATTGTCTTCAATGTTTACTCCGTGTTTATTCATCGCTTACAACAGGTAAAACCAGAATATCGGGTGCAATAGTGACAATTCCCTGAGATTCTGCCCAGAGGATAACCTCTATACGCCCCGCATCGGATTGACCATAAATAATCTCATTCAATGCCTTGCCATCTTTGGTAGTAACCGTGCGTTTGATACTTACTGCTGTTATGGGATCAGCAATACCGTTTTGGTTGGCATCCACATCAAATGGCATATAACGGTTGATGAAACCCGGATGGCTTTCATAGAGAGAATCAAGAGTGAAAATAGTGGCAAAATCGATTGAATCCTGAGCCGAAGAGATCTGTGGATAGCGGCGAAAAGCTCCATTGGCAACTAATCTGTAATAAGGATTCAGGTAGCTGGGGTCATCCAGTGGTTCGATTGGTTCCCATCGGTCGTTTTTATTTAAATCTGCATACCAGGTACCATCACTGCTTGTACAAGGTGATAACTCTTCAACCGGGAGTAGAGGGTCGTACTGGCGAATTCCATCCCCATTGATATCTATAAAACGAGGTCCAAGAACAAATTTCCCATCACCATTTATATCTTCACCTCTGTTAAGTATTCCATCTCCGTTGCGATCTTCACCAGGATCCAGCCGGTAATTATCATTGAAATCTTCAAACGGAAGTATTACACCAACACTATCGATAATTGAATAACAAAATGCATTTCCGACATCTTTGTTCCAATCTGCAAAGTATCGTTTGGTAACAAAACCGGAGACTTTGAGACTGAAAGTAACTTCTGTTCCATCGGCAACCGGGTTACCATTTATATCGGTAACGATTGCTGCACAGGGAAGAGCAAATGTACCATCATTGGGATTTTTGCCTTTGAGAATATTGGTACGTACAGTAATGTAATGTGGCGGTCCTACAATAGTAAATTTAACAGTGTCGGATTTTACAGCAGTAAAGTCTCCGGCAGTGATCCATACTTGACGGTGGTTACTGGGAGTCTTACCAGAAACAAACCAACTGGTTACGCTGCCATCATCACCGGTGACTGCCACAGGTGGATCGAGATACTCCCCACCGCTGGGGCCATTGACCAGATTAAATGAAATACGGGCATCTTTAACCCTGTTTCCAAGTGCATCATAGGCTATCGCGGTTATCATGGCTCTGGAGCCGTTTGTGGAGATCACTTCGGGTGTTCCCGAAAGATCTATTCTGGCTACATTGTTTGCACGAAAATAGAGCTTGAATGTTGCACTTGTTTGTTCGGAAGCGATTCTGGCCAAAGCTGAAATGGTGGATGTAGTAGCAAAATGAGGATTGCGAATGTAAAAACTTAACTTCCCATTAGCTTCTGTGGTCAGAGTTTTTGCAAATACAGAACCCAACTGACCCACTGTCATGCTGATATCAACCTTAGCATTGGGAATAGGGGTTATCTTATCACCTTTAAGATAAGTAACAATTATCTGGGTGGAATCGGTACTGTCTGCAATGCAGCTTTGACCTGGTACTGTATCTATTATAAGAACGTTCGATGAATAGTTTAGAAGAACTTCTGTCGATGCTCCTGCCGCAAAGATACGTATTGTATCCTGTCCTTTTCCCTTACCTACAATCCTGCATCTTGCTTCACCGATGTTGTTTGTAACTGTATCTGCACCGATAATAATTGTTTCCTGTATCTGCTTTGAAAAGCTGATTCGTTCTCCTGAGATACTGCTCCCGGCTGCATCAGTAAGAAGCACCTGTACTGAAGCTGTATCTTTGGCATCGCTACTAATGTTTGGAGGATTGATAGAAGCTAATAGTTTGACTCCATTGAAAGCCACCTCTGTGGTTTGCTTCTTGCTAGGATCGCTCTGCAGTGTAGCAGTTACTTTTGCAATGATATTTCTTCTGTCACTGGTCAGGTAAGCAACTGCATTGCCTTCATCATTGGTTTCTGATACTGCTGTAATCATTCCGGCGGTTGTGGTAAAACTGATTTTATCTCCCACCAGAGGATTGCCGTTTTTATTCTTTATTGTCACGATTACCGGGCACTTGCTTGAGCCATCAGCAGGGATAGACCCGGAAGCCCTAATAGTCATGATTCGGGTGGTGAAAAACATGATACTGGTATCTGCAGATGCATATCCTTCGGTTTTATCATAAGCGATAACCTCCAGACGCATTTTACCTTCATAGGGAAGAGAGCGAAGGGTGAAACTGCAATTACCGGAAGCATTAGTAGTACCAGACACAGAAACAGAAGTGTCTTCATTATTTTCTGTTTTAAAATATTTGTTCAGGGTTACTGTGCGATTAGCAAGCGCTGCACCTGACCCATTGGTAAAGGTAGCTCTCAAAATTGCGGTATCGGATTCTTGAGTCTGCAAAGAACCTTTATCCAAATTAATTGTTAACTTTAGAGATGACACATTCATTTGAATGACTGCTTCTGTGCCGGAAGCCTTTACCACGATAAAATCGATACCATTTCTGAGTGCCTTTATTTTGGCCATGGCTATGCCGTTTTCTCTGGTAACAGAATCAGCGCTGAGGATCTGCAGATTGGATTGAGACTGCGACTGGAGAGCAAAAAAAACAGAAGCTTTCTCAATGGCATTTTCTCCTGCATCAGTAAGTCTGGCAGTAATAATAGCAGTATCACCGATTACCAGATTATTCTGATCTGCATGAAGAGAAAGAGAAATACCTCCAAACTCAACTTCGGTTTCACAACTAAGCGTTTGATCTGAGAGAAGATAAGCAGTTACATAGGCAATGTCATTAAAGCTGGAGCTTTTGAGAATAGCTCTGGCTGTTCCAAATTGATCGGTTCTGCTTTGTCCTGAGTTTTCCGGGCTGGAACCATCACCAACTATCATTCCAGAGGTAGTAATAAACTGCACCAGTTCACCTACAACAGGGTTATGGTTATGATTCATCACCTGAACCAGAATCGTTGTGGAATCAAAGCCGCCAGCAGAGATTATCTTTCTTTGTGGTATGGCTTCAATGAGTTTTTGAACTTTATCAGGTGTATTGGTAACTTCAAGACGCAATTTTTGGGAAGAATTGCCAGCTTTCACCGTAATTTCAACTTTTCTTGCAACAGAGTCGGTGAAAAGAAATATTGCCCGTCCATTTTCATCCGAGTAAAGTATCTGCTCTGCAAATTTGCCGTAATTGGCACTTGCCTCGAGCCGAACATTTTTAAGCGGTATAGCTGTACTGTTTACGGAGCTGTCTGAATAAACTCTGACCAGTATGGCTATGGTGTCTTTTAATCGGACATAAGTACTTTCTGCGCTGACAAAGAATACCAGGTTATCTGTAGTATCTTCAATTCTATTTGGACCGGAGATCCCAGGTTGACCATTGTCATCGCGAATCGTACAAAAAAAACCGGAAAGCATTAACAGGCCTGTGAGCCACAAGTTTTTATAGGCAGGTTTCACAGATTGTTCCCCCTTTTTATTTCTGATTCAGATGGTTTTCAATAAAGGCCAACCCCTGGGAAAGACAGTATAATCTGTGAAAAGACCCCGAGGGTTGAATAATCTGCCCATTATAACCCTGTTGGGAGTATCGAATGTGCTTCTATTAAAGGCAGTAATGGACAGTTTCATCTCAATTATATGTATAATAACTTGGAAATATCAATGACTAAAACTATACTACATCCGTAACTTTAAAAAATTCCAGATTTTTAGAAAGACAGTTTTTTTAAGGCTTTGGTAAATGTGGCAGGATTATTTATGATTAAAGGAGCAAAAATAAGACATGTTCCAAAAGAATCATGTTTTTATAAGGCTGGATTGCGATCAGGGGATGTGATTACTTCAATTAATGGTGAAGAGATATCAGATGAACTGGATTTCAGGTTCTTTGCAGCCGATTATTTTTTAGAAATTTCGGTTCGCAGAGGAACTGCTGATGTAAAAATGAAAGTCATTAGGGAAGAGGGCAGTTTTCTGGATGTCGATATTGAGGAAAGGCCCATAAACATCTGCAAAAACCGCTGTATCTTCTGTTTTATTGATCAGATGCCACCTGGTTTGAGGTCTGGGCTTTATATAAAAGATGAAGATTTCAAATACTCTTTTTTAAACGGAAATTATGTCACTCTAAGCAGTGCTACTCAAAAAGACCTGGAGAAGGTTGCAAAGCTGGGGATTTCACCATTATTTATTTCGGTTCACGCTACTCAAACAAGTGTTCGAAACAAAATGCTCCGAAACAGCAAGGCTCCGCCTGTGATGGATCAGCTTAACTTTCTTAAGGATAATGGTGTCGCATTCCACACACAGATAGTTGTATGTAAAGGTTACAACGATGGCGATGTGCTAATGCGGACACTGGAAGATCTTTTTTCTTTTAACGAATATTTGTTGTCCATAGCGGTGGTACCTGTCGGATTGACCAGGTATCGCAAGTTTCCTCTCGAACCAATTGATTCTAAATGTGCAGCATGGATCTGTGATAAAGTCGAGAAGATAAGTACAGAGCATCTGCACAAAGATGGATTCAGGAAACTGTTTCTGGCAGATGAATTTTTCATAAAAGCAGGCCTGAAAATTCCATCTGCTAAATATTATGAAAATTATCCCCAGATAGAAAATGGTGTTGGCCTTATACGAAAACTTCTTGAGCAGTGGAAAACCTGTAAGAGTAAACTCAAATCAGGAAAGTCACAAATAGTTTATCGCAAAAAGACTCTGCTCCTTACCTCTGTTTCTGCATTTCCTTATCTGCAGAGAATAATCAGTGAAGCAGAGAAAAATTATGGCTTAACTGATATGGATATTGTAGCTGTAAAAAATGATTATTTTGGTGAAACTGTGACTGTCGCAGGATTATTGACTGCAAAAGATGTCATCAATACCATTAAAAGAGAATCAAAAAATAAAAAATATGCGCAGATTATCATTCCGGCAGTAATGTTTAATTTCAGTGGATATACGCTGGATGGTTTTTCTTTGAAGAGATTATGTAAAGTTACCGGTTTCAATATCAGAACCGCAGAATCTCCGGAAGAAATTTTTGTTGGAAAAAGGATAAGTTATGAGTGATCAGGAACCAGTAAGGCTCAATAAATTTCTGGCTCAGTGTGGATTAGGATCAAGACGAAAAGCCGACGAACTTATCAAGTCAGGGAAAATATATGTAAATGGAAACAAAATCACCGAGTTGGGAAGCCGGATTACTCCAGGTAAAGACAAAGTTGAATACTGGGGTAAAGAAGTAAAACGATTTCATATACTGGAGTATTTCGCCTATTATAAACCAAGAAATGTGATGGTAACAAGAATGGATCCGCAAGGGCGGGAAACCATCTATGATGCTCTCAAAAATAAAGGTTTGAATATTGAGCATCTTAATTATATTGGAAGACTGGATTTTGGCTCCGAGGGACTTTTGTTATTGACTAATGACGGAGATCTGATCCATGCACTGACACATCCCAGGTTTCAGATAAAAAAAGTTTATAGAGTTAAGATTGATCGCCCTCTTAGCGATGAGGACCGACAGAGGCTTATCCAGGGAATCGAATCAGATGGCCAGATCCTTCATGCCAGAGAGGTACGGGAAATTTCTGAAGTTACTGAGCAGAGAAAACAGTTCTGGTATGAACTTGATCTCTATGAAGGAAAAAATCGCCAGATCAGACGTATGTTTGAGGCACTGGGGATTCTGATAGGCAGGTTGCGACGTATTCAGTTCGGATCGGTTAAGCTTGGAGAGATGAAACCTGGAGAAATACGGCCACTCTCAGAACGGGAAATCAGCTCACTTAAAAACAGCGGCTATAAAAACAAATAACTTTCATTAACAAAAAAACACATATTAATTCCAAATCAGTTTAAAAATAAGGAACAATATTAAAAAAGGTACTTAATCAGAAGTGATCTGAAAAAATCCTAAACGAAGAATAGGCAGTGAAAAAATTCTTCGCTATGCTTTGCAGGCATCGACAATTTTAATGTGAAATAGTGGAAAAATAAAGCGGTGAAAATGAAATTCAAGGCAGCGATTTTTGATCTGGATGGCACTCTTGTTGATAGCCTTAACGATATTGCAGATTCCATGAATTATGTATTATCAGTACATGGATTTCCTCTTCACCAGGTAAGTGATTACCGGTTTTTCATAGGGGAAGGGATGAGAGTATTGGTTACCCGTGCTCTTCCACAGAAACTCTCTGATCCAAAATTAATAGATCTGTGCCTTTCTCAGATAAAAGATGAATATTCCAGAAGATGGAACTGTAAAACCAAGGTTTATGATGGAATCCCGCAGCTATTGAAATATTTGTCTGATAACGACCTCGCTCTTTTTGTCCTGTCTAATAAACCTCATGAGTTCACGGTAAAAGTCATTGAACACTATTTCGGAAATTCTGTTTTTAAAGAGATTGTGGGTGCAGGGAAATTTCCGCAAAAACCGGATCCTGCTGCAGCTCTGAGCATTGCCCAATCATGTAGGATTTCTTCTTCCGATTTTTTATACCTGGGAGATTCCGCTATTGATATGAAAACCGCAAAAGCAGCCGGCATGTTTGCCTGTGGATGCTTATGGGGATTTCGTGATAGAAAGGAATTGTTGGATAGTGGGGCAGATCTTATTGTGGAGAAACCAG
>CAYYNL010000075.1:0-21119 GCA_964472925.1 uncultured Fibrobacter sp.
AACTGTTTCTGTGAAGCCTCCAGTTCAGCAATCATCTGCTGGAATGCTTCTTTCTCTAGACGAACCTTCTCCAACATTGTTTTTCGCAAAGACTCTTCTTTTTCCAGTAAAAGCTGCTCATTCTTTTTTTCTGACAAGAGCTTCTCCAAACGAGTCCGCTCCTGCTGCCTTTCACTTTTTCTGTTATCGATTTCTTTGCGGGAAGCATCAATATCCCTGACCAGTCCCCGATCGTACCTGTTAAGCTCTTCAACATAACGGATCCGATCAATAAATTCCAGTGGACTTTTTGAGGACAGAACCAGAAAAAGCGGATGCGGAGAACCAGTCATATAAGCCTGACGAATCCGCTTTTTCATAATTGACTGACGCTCGAGCAGCTTTTGCTGAGCTTCAACCAAAGAATCCTCCAGCAGAGAAATTAAAGAGCCGACTGTATCGATACGATGTTCCAATAACTCCAGATACGTTCTGGAGGCTTTAATATTTTGCTCGATCTGCGCCAACTGCTCCAGATAACTGCCTTCCTCTTTTTGTAACCCCCTTAATCTTTCGCGTCCTCTTTCAAGCTCAGTTTTAATGGAATCCATCGCTGAGGACTTCTGCCTTATCTCCTGCTCATAGCTATTAGCCAAATCATCCGTAGCTGCAGCAGTTACTGCCATAACAGCAACAGATAATATCAAAATCTTTAAACCAGAAATTTTCGTACAGCACTGATACTTCCAAACCAACCGAAAAACACCCCTACAGAAAAAATTCCGGCAATAATTTTTAAAAGAGAAAAGCTTTCAGTTTCCCAGATAATCGGCATCTTAGCCAGAGAACCTTTTGTTATAAGCAGTATAATAACGCAGATGGTAGCCCCAGCCAACCCCTGTAACATCCCCTCCAATATAAAAGGCATGTTGATAAATAATCTGGTTGCCCCAACCAGATGCATGTTACGCACTAACTCATTTCTGGCATAGATAGTAAGTTTAATGGAATTAGATACCAGAAAATAAAGTACAACAAACATTATTGTAAAAATAGCAAGTGTAACCAGACCAAAATACCATCGGAATTTTTCAACCAAATCGATCCATTCTCTGGAATAACGGACACTTTCTATTCCAGGTAGTGATTTGATGTTCTGCTGTAAAAGATTTGCCCCCTCCGCAGTCTGATACTGTTCAAGCAGGAAAATCTCTAACGAAGCAGGAAGCGGATTATCATCAACCGATTCCAGTATTTCATCTCCATATAAAGTTGCGAATCTTTCCCAGGCAGTATCTTTGGAAACCGCGATTACTGTATCCACCTGTTGCATCTGTTTGATTTTTTCCAAAAGTTCATCCAGAGCAATGGGATCATCTGCCACATCATCAGAAAGATATGCAGCGACATCCGCCATTTCAGAGGCTCTGTTGATCAGATTTTGAACGTTGATTAAAGCGAAAACAACCAAACTCATGAAAAAAAGTGATGCTGCGATGGAAACGATAGAGGCCACAGTCATCAGTTTCGCCTGATAAAACCCCCGCACCGCTTCTTTAAGGAAATAATAAAGAAGTCTCATTTTTCGATATATTTGTCCTCAAAAGGAATACTCTGATAATCCACGTTAATTTATTAGCTGAAATCAGGCATAAAGTCAGCTAATAAAATAATATGAACCACACAAAAACGGTGAAGCTCCAGAGGTAAAAACTAACTCTTTGGGTTTATTGAACCCTGAGAAACCCTTCCTCTGTCACTTTGAGAATTGAAGCCTCTGTGTTCTCTCCAGTAACACTATCAAAAGAGATTAAACCGGAAAGCCCCTGATAATTCTGAGTTTTCCTTAGGTTCTCATTGATTTTGGAAGGATCATTTCCTGCACTGGCCAAGGCTTTCATAACCAGTGCTGCCGCATCATAACCAAGTGCAGAAATTCTGTCAGGTTCAGCATTGAATCGGGATTTATAGGCAGATTTAAAATCCAGCCACATTTTCTGATTTTGATTCAATTCAAAACTGGTGGAAATAATAGTATTGGCAATGTATCTCTTTCCATCCTTAATCACTTTAGGATTATGCCATCCGTTTGAGCCCAGCATCTGAGTACGAATACGATGAAAATAAACCTGAGGTGCAAGCATGACTATATCATCTGCATCACCAGGGATAAAGAGTCCACCCACAGCAAGGGTAGAGTCAAGGTATTTAAGGCTGTCTGAACGGCTGATGCCACCTTTATAATCTAAACCTTTTTCCAGAGCGATCTTTTCCAGATGACGCTCAAGAAGCTTGGTACGTAAATTTAGAAAATGTGCAGAAAAATCATTAGAACCCTCTTCATAGTAGTCTTCAAAAACCAGTTCAAGATTTCTCTTTTGTATCTCAGCCTTGAAACTTTCTGCAAGGATTTTCCCATAGGCATTATTAGGTGCAAGTATGGCATAATCATCGATATTTAAATTTTCAGCAGCATAACGTGCTACCTTTTTCCCTAATACCCCTAATGTCACATTCATCTGATAGATGTTTTTACCTAAAGTGGAAATTCCGTCATCGGTGGCAGTAGGAGAGATCATAACCGTCTGCTTATCCATTAACATGGCTGCGCTAACCGTTGCAGTATGGCTTAAAACAGGTCCGATTATCACCGGAACTCTGTGATCCTCAACAAGTTCTCTGGTACGACGCACAGTCTCAACCATGTTACCCTTGGTATCAAGCACAATCGTCTTGGCGGTTAGCCCGTTCATTTGGTTTGCCTGATCAACGGCTAGCTGCACACCCTGGTAAACGCTTTTTCCTATTTCTGCCTCATCACCAGAAATAGGAACCAAAACTCCGATTTGAACCACACCCCGTTGTTTCTGCTGTGCTAAAGAGATAAGTTCTCGTATTTTTGAATCGTACACAGAACGGGGATACACATTGCGGAATTCTTCAGCATAGTTTTGTGCCTTGGTAAACTGGCCTATAGCAGAGAAATTGGCAATTTCATTAAATTTAATCACCTCCAGAATTTTCATATTCAGGGGCATAGTGGAGAGTATCTCGAATTCATTAGAAGTAAGCTGCTTACAGATCTTCTCGGTATTGGAAAGAATAAGGGAATCAATGGTTTTTGATACTCCGGCCTCAAGTGCACTGGAAAATGAGGTAATCGCCTGCTGATATTTTTCTTCCTTTGCCAGCCCGATTCCGGTAACATAATAGAGGCGGGGAAGAAAAACGGATTGAGGAAATTTCTGACGAAACATAGAGAAAAGCCGATAAGCCGAGGCGTATTTTTCTTTTCGAATCAGTGCCTCTATTATCAATGGAACCATCTTTTCAGATTCCGGGTTCTTACCATATTTTTTAAGATAAGAGCGACCAACAGCAATAGTGGAATCGTATTTGCCTTGTTTGTAAAGCTCAACTGCCTTATCAAAAGAGACGCTGCTATGAACCTTGCCCGGAATAAGCATAAGCCCTAAGAAAACAGTAAGCCCCCAAATTGACCTTTTCATATTCTACTCCAAAAAATATCTGCCAAACTCTGTAGTATCCAGCGATGAAATATTTCGGCGCAGTTTTTCCTGTTCAGAGACCTTCCCTGGGATATTCTTTTCCAAAACAGAATCACTTACAAAAATTGGTGTGGAACATCTCATGGCCAATGCAATCGCATCACTGGGTCGGCAATCAATAAAAATCATGCTGTTTTCATGCGCTATCTGTAACCGCGCTTGAAGACTCTGTTCGATCATATCATAAATTACGACTCTACTCAAGACTCCACCAAGCTGTTCAAGAATAATTCTTGCCAAATCAATAGTGAGGGGCTTTTCTGGAACCACCTTCAAGCTCTCAATAGCAATCGCGCTTGCTTCCAGAGGACCAATTGGTACAGGAAGAGTCCGTGCCCCACTTATCTCTTTAAGTATAATCAATGGTGAATTTCGGCCCGGATCAACTGCAAAGGATGCTACCTCTACCTGAATCAGCATGTACACTCCTGCTGCTATAATAATAAAAAAAGAATATCGTTACTGACTTCAGACTCAATCCAACAATCGGTCGCTGAATCAGGTCCTACAAAAAAATACACTCGCTTTAGAAAATTACCAAAAATTTTGCATAACCGGCACTCTCCAAAATAGATTTTCTGAGCGCATTCGAGCCATAAGATCGTCTATGTACTCAGAAAGGACAGAGAGGCCCCTCCGATATGCCATGAAATTATATTTGGAAGCTATACTTTTTCAATGAAATGGATTTGTTATGAAAAACCTGGTTACATTTTTAGTACGCTTCCGCCTGCTTATCGCCACCCTCTTATTATCAGGAACCCTTTTTTTGGCTTACTTTATTGCCACCATTAAAGTCGATAATGACACTTTTAACTCTATCCCCAACACCCTGAAGGCAAAAATCGATTACGAGAGACTCAAAGAAGAGTTTCCCACCCATTTTACCATTCTTTTTCTGGCGGAATTCAGCTCAGGAACTCTTTCTGAAAAAATCGATTCACTTCGCAGTTGGAACCAGGAATTTAGCATTCTTCCTGGAATTCTAAATATTGCAGATCTCAACTCTGTGCAAATACCAGTAAAAGGGGGCTTTTTAGTCAGAAGTGATTTTCTGGTATCACGAAAAGACTCCCTGAAAGAGGAGCAGATCCGCGATCGAATCAGTAAGAATCGAGAACTTTCTAAAGCCTTTATCTCCGAAGATGAATCTGTAGTGGGTATGATTCTCAATGTTGAATCAATGTCCGAGAGAACTACGATCTTTAACAGGATCATTGCCAAATCTAATTCCATCAACCAGAGTCCTCATATTAAAACTTATATGACCAGTGAAGGAGCTGCTCCTTATTCAATAACCAATATTATGCGCAGAGATTTCAGTTTGCTACTGCCTTTGTGCTTCGGATTGATTTTTTTGCTTTTGTATGCTATTTTTCGCAACTTTCTCCATGTCATCGCCACCCTTGTCCCTATATTGTTTGCACTGATCTGGACATTCGGTTTTGTTGGCCTGTTTAGGGTTCCCTTTACTGTTGTTCTTTCGATAATACCGGTCATAATATTTCCAATCGGAGTAGCCGATTGTATTCATCTTCTGAGGACCTTTTCTGAACAGAAAGTTGTCTGCAAAGGAGATATCGTTAAGGCTCTGAGTATCACCTATAAAGAACTTGTCAAACCTTGCTTTCTGACCTCTCTGACCACCATGATCAGTTTCATGTCATTTGCCTTTACCGAGATCTCCTGGACCCGATACTTTGGGATATTCACCGGTGTAGCAGTACTATTGGCATTTGTTTTTAACATAATTATTCTTCCAATGATTTTATTATTGGATAAATCTTCCATTTCATGCAGTAAAACTCCTGGCACTAATAACGGACCACTAGATTACCTGTGGAATGGCTTAGCCTGCTTTACCCTGGAGAGTAAAAAATGGATCTTCATTCTCCCGTTGCTGGCAGTATCCTGTATTATTGGTTTCAAAATGGTAAAAGCTGACAGTAACCCTATTTCCATGTTGCCACAAAACAGTATTATCCGCAAATCAGATCGATTCATTGATAGACACTTCGGTGGCACTCGTTTTTTTTCAGTTATGCTGGAATCTAAAGATTCCCCTTTTACAACCAGCGAACAATGGGAAAAGGTCCAGCAAATTACAAAATTTATTAAATCACAAGATGGGGTGGGCGAAGTTACCTCTATCATGCCCCTTATCACCCGCCTAAGTACCATGCTGAGCAATCAACCAATCTCAAGCGCAGCAATCTCGATGATTACCTCCACTAAAGATTTTTTCGGGAAAGGCTATTCCGCCTACCTGAAGGGCTTTTTATCTGAAGACAGACATAAAACCAGACTCAACGTTATTTGCAAAAATACCGAAACAACAAGCCCGCTGGAAACTGCACAATCTATTGAAAAATACGTTTCTGAAAATTTTAAAGAATATAAGGTAACCATATCCGGACCAGCAATACTCATAGATGCCATGGGAGATTTACTTGTAAAAACTCAAATCTCCAGTCTTATTACCACCTTTGTCCCGGTATTTCTGTGTATGGTGCTGTTTTTTAAATCGATCCGAATAGGACTTTTTTCGATTTTCCCCATAATTCTTTCTTCTACATTTATATATGCACTTATGGGCCTTATGGGAATAACCATCAATTCCATTACAGTGGTTACTATGAATACCTGTATCGGGATAGGGATCGATTATGCTATCCATTTTATTTCCGGATATCTCTACATCTACAGAGGAGGGGACCGCAAAACCTCCCTCAGAGCAGTTATTAAAAACAAGGGCACTCCAATTCTTTTTAACACTCTGGTCGTCGGGCTGGGATTTTTTGTTCTGGCTTTCTCCAGTTTTCCACCAAACAGGGATTTTGGGATTCTGGTCCTAATATCCATGATTGTAAGTGCCCTTTTTTCAATAATATTTTTAACTGTTTTGATTAATAAATATGGAATAGGCACAAATAATTCAGGAAAGGAAACCGTATGAAAAACATCACCCTGTTTATATTAGCAGTTCTTTTAACAATGACATCAGTTATAAGCGCAGAAAAAGCGGCATCACTTAATGGTACTTGGTGTGTTGGAGAGGAAGGCTTTATTCTGAGATTTTCCGGAAAAGATTCTCTGTATGTAACCAGCAGTACCGATGAGAGTATACAGGCAGAAGGCTCCTATAAAAAAAGCGACACCAGCTTCACCGCCACCCTCATAAATGGCGATGTAACCATGAAAATGAGATATCTTTACCACTGGTGCAGCAAGGATTCCATAAAGGCAAAAGCAGAACAGTTCACAATTAACGATGAGCCAGTAAATTCACCACAAGAGTGGATGTTTATGGTAAGATGCAAGGAATCTGCGAAATAAAAAACAGCCGATTCTAAAACAGTCACAGAATCTTCCACAAGCAAAAAACTTAGAAATTTCGATACCCTATAAAGTACACATAGTATTTTGTTAGGCAAATATTTCAAGGAAAAGATAAAAAGCATAAATGAAGATCACTTTTATTTATCCCAAGTTTGACAAATTTCTTGAGACTTACCCTGAATTAGCTGAATTTCCAGCCATTGCAGCCACCTGGGCATTCCGAATGCCCCCTGCAATGGGAATACCCATCCTGATAAACCTTCTTCCCTCCGATATAAGCTGGCGAATAATCGATCAGAACATCGAAGAGATGGATTATAGCGACGACGCGGACCTTTTCGCAATCAGCTTCTTTACCCCTCAGGCTGCCTATGCTTATGAAATCGGGGACAGATTACTGAAAATGGGGAAAAAAGTTGTGATGGGTGGGATGCATCCATCAATGGCTCCCGAAGATACAGCCAACCACTGCGATTCGTTGTGTATTGGAGAGGCGGACACAATATGGTTAACAATCATTAATGATTTCAAGTCAGGTTCATTAAAAAAAGTATACCAGGCCACCTTTCCTGAACCACACCAGATTGCATCCCCAAAACCTGACATTTTTGCGGTAGAAAACAAGTATGACTGGCATGCATCTCTCATTTCGGTAACCAGGGGCTGTCCATTTGGATGTGACTGGTGTAATGTGCCTCATTATCAGGGGAACAAAATACGGTTGAGACCAATGGAAACTGTAGTAGAAGAGATAAAAAAACTCTCCGGGAAAGAATTTTACGTCACCGATGATATGATAATGCTCAACAGGCCTAAAATCCAGAAATATGTAATGGAGCTTTGTGAGAGGATAAAAGATTATAATGTTAATATGTTTCTTTCCTGTTCTCCGGCAATGAACACTGAACCGGCATTTCTGGATGCGATCGCATTGGCCGGTGCCAAAAGCATGTACACAGTTTTTGCCAGCGATCCAATTAGCGTACGTTTCTTTGCACGCCATCCAGGAATATGGCAACGATCCCTTGATCTGGTAAAACAACTGGAAGACCGGGGAATCCGCTTTTTTGGTTCTTTCGGTGTAGGTTTTGATTCCTGTATGGAAGACCAGTTTGATCTTATCCTGGAGTTCTGTGAGAAAGCTTCTATTAAAACTGCAGAGTTTTTCATTGCAACACCTTTCCCAGGTACCGCTTTCTGGGAAAAAATAAAAAATGAAAATCGTTTTATCGAGACAGACTGGCGTAAATTCAATTGCGCCAACGTGGTATTTAAACCAAAACACACTACAGAAAAACAGCTTCGGGATGGCTTTGTGATGTTATGGCGGGAATTTTTCAGCAAAGTCGATCATGAAGAATCTCTCTCCTCATTTCACCAGAAGCTGGAAAATATTCTGAAATCAAGGGAATTTTCTCAAAAAGTCAAAGATGCAGTATCACGGGGAATAAAACAAAATCAAATAAAACTAAACAGCCACTCTGTCCAACATTGATTAACCGGAGAGATTATGAGTAAAAAGGCAATTATAACTGGTGGTTCACGGGGAATCGGTGCTGCCATCGTAGAAACTCTTACCAGAGAAGGTTTTGAAGTAGTATTCAGCTATCTTTCCAACAAGGAGAGCGCAGAAAATCTGGTACAGAAGATCACCGCTCAGGGTGGCAGAGCTGCTGCCATCCAATTAGATACTTCCAATTATGAATCAGCTATTAGTTTTGTTAACCAGGCCAGGGAATTTCTCACCGATGTTGATGTTCTCATAAATAATGCTGGTATCACCAGAGACAAAAGCCTCTTTATAATGCAAAAAGAGGAATGGGATAGCGTCATAAACACAAATCTCAGTGGTTATTTCAACGTCACAAGACAGTTGATCGGGTATTTTTTCAAAAACAAGCGTGGATGTATTATAAATATCTCCTCAGTAAGCGGGCTGGTTGGAATTGCAGGACAAACCAACTACTGCGCTTCAAAATCTGGCATTATCGGTTTTACCAGAGCCCTTGCCAAAGAAGCTGCCAAGCTGGGAATACCGGTAAACTGTATTGCACCAGGATACATAGATACCGAAATGACCCGTCAGCTCCCGGAAAAGCACTTAGAAGAAATTAAAAATATGATTCCTATGCGCCGATTGGGAAAAGCTCAGGAAATAGCAGACCTGGTCTCATTCCTTTGCTCAGAGAAAGCCCGCTATATAACCGGGCAGGTATTTGCCATCGATGGTGGACTCACAGCCTAAATTTGAACGGAGCTCTCATGTTCGACATTTGTGAAATAATGAAAAACGTACCACACCGATACCCGTTTCTGCTGATTGACCGTGTCATTGAATTTGAGCCGAACCAGTCGGTTACGGTTTTAAAAAATATTACTATAAACGAAGCACAGTTCCAGGGTCACTTTCCTGATAAACCTGTATTTCCCGGAGTTTATATTATCGAAAATATGGCCCAGGCATCCTGTTTTCTGCTTTCTAAATCCAGTGGCGGTCTACAGAAGAATGCAGTCTACTTTCTGGGGAAAGTCTCTAAAGTCTCATTCATGCAGCCGGTAACTCCTGGAGATCAGTTAATTACCACCGTAACTATCGATAAACTGATGGGTGAGAGTTCAATGGTTACAGCCAGAGCCACCGTCGACGGTAAACTTGTCGCTAAGGGCGAACTAATGTTCGGAATGCGAAAAGAAAATTAAAGCAAACAAGCAATTTGTTTTTATTTTCCTAATTAACTATATTTACCATTCTTTTTAAAAAATCCCATTCGGGATAGAATCAAAATATGAGCGAAAACAGAGTTGTAATTACCGGATTAGGCCTTGTTACCCCAATAGGTACCGGGGTCCAAAAATTTTGGCAAGCCGCAGTCAATGGTGAAAATGGCGTTCGCCCGCTTAAAATCTTTGATCCCACAGAGTTCCGAACAAAAACCGGTGGGGAAGTTTTAGATTTCAACCCTACAGATTTCCTCACTCAACAGGAAATCAATCGCATGGGTCGTTCCAGCCAGTTTGCAGTCGCTGCAGCAAAAATGGCTATTGAAGATTCTGGTATTGATTGGGCAAAACTTAATCCTTTCCGGGTGGCTGTCAGTATGGGCACTACCATGGGAGAGCCACAAATTCTGGAAAAAGGAATCAAAATCAAGTATCAGACTGGAGATCCTCAGCAAATCCCCGCAGGACTACCCAGACAATATCCCTGTGGCTCAATTCCTGCAAATATAGCTCGCAAATTTGGGGTCAGGGGTCCTCACATGATGATTCCTACAGCCTGTGCCGCTGGAAACTATGCTATCGGATACGCTTTTGATCTCATAAAATTAAACAAAGCTGATGTAGTTATTGCAGGAGGAAGTGACCCATTTTCCGGCATAGCTTTCACCGGATTTAACCGCCTGCTGGCAACCACTCCAGATGTAGTCAGACCTTTCGATCTCAACCGTTCAGGTATGGCTGTCAGTGAGGGATCTGCGGTGTTAATTGTCGAACGTTTAGAACACGCTTTGGCCCGCAATGCACATATCTATGCAGAAATTCCCGGTTATGGTCTGGGATGTGATGCATTTAAAATGACTATCCCCGATCCCGAAGGCTCTGGTGGCATAATCGCCCTGAAAAGAGCTATTCACAACTCCGGTATTTCCATTGAAGATGTTGATTATATCAATGCACATGGAACCGGTACCGGAGAAAATGACAAATCTGAAACACTGATTGTAAAAACCGTTCTGGGAAACAAAGCAAAGAGCACCCCGGTTTCTTCTATAAAGTCTATGCTGGGGCATACAATGGGCGCTGCATCTGCTATTGAAGCTGCAGCATGCGCATTAATGATCGAAAAAGGAATTGCCCTCCCAACAATAAATTACCAGGAACCCGATCCCGAATGCGATCTTGATTATATTCCAAACCAAGCAAGGGAAATGAAGCTGGATACGGTTATCTCTAACGCGTATGCTTTTGCTGGGAACACCTCTTCACTAGTCCTCAGAAAATTTAAAGGATAAGATGTCAAGCATGCAATCCAGAAAAATTGTTATAACCGATGTAGGAACTATCAGTGCTTTAGGAGTGGGCTTCAGCAATATCCCTGCGGCTATGGCTCTTCCACTATCCAAAGTATCTGTAAAAAACTTTGAATTTCATCAATTGGAAAAAGAGATTCAATGCCTTGGAATCCGTGATTTCGACCCTGTGGCAGTGCTGGGAAAAAAGGGGTTACGCACAAAAGATAATGCAACCAAGCTGCTTCTTGGCACTTTCGAAATCGCGTTCAAAGATGTAATGGAATCATTCGATGAACAGAATCGGCCTGGAATCTGCATAGGAACCGCATTCGGAAGTGTACAAAGTATCGGAGATTTTCTTAGCGATTCCATCGTTAACGGGGTCAACTCCGTAAATCCCCAGGCTTTCGCCAATACGGTTATAAATTCACCTACCGGCAACTCTAATATTCGCTTTGAAGCAAAAAATCTCAGTGCGACCATTGCTACTGGTTTTAACTCCGGAATCGATGCGCTCATCTATGCTTTCGATTACATTCAAAGAGGTTATATCGATAGAATCGTTGCCGGTGGTCTGGAAGAGATCAGCTATTATAGTCTTCTGGGATTAAGCAGAACAGGGCTCATTTCTCCTTCTTCGAATATCCGACCTTTTGCTATCGACAGCGATGGCACAGTTGTAGGCGAAGGATGTGCATTGTTTCATCTGGAAACAGAAGAAGCAGCAAAACAGCGGGGAGCTCAAATTCAGGCTGAAATCATTGGAGCTGCGAATGGTTTTGAACCTGATGCCGCATTCGGCGATTGCCCAAATGCCCATACTGCTGCCATGATCTTTAAAACCGCTTGCCAACAAGCTCAGATCAGTCCGGAGCAGATCGATTTTATCGCTTCCTCTGCAAACGGAAACCCACGAAGCGATTCGGTTGAAGCTGCTGCTCTAAAAGAAGTCTTTGGAAATAAGATTCCAATCACTACTTATAAATCCCTCACCGGTGAGTGCTACGGAGCCTCGGGTGCTATTGTAACCGCATGTGCCCTCTCCGATCTTAAAAACGGCACTATCAGTGGAAATACAAATGCTTACAAAACACTTCACGATCTGCCTGTAGTATTTAATACTATCAAAAAAGATTCTACTATCACCATGGTAACTTCAGTTTCCTGTGATGGTAATTGTAGTGCAATAATCATAAAAAATCGAAAATCATAATAAATATCTTATAACCTCAAGCCCGTGAGGAGTTACTAAATGGAGAGAGACGAAATAAAAAAAAGTGTAACTGAATTGATTACAGAAATCGCAGAAGATATGGATATTGATGAAAGTGCCATCACCGATGATGCCAATTTTGTGAAGGACATGGGCTTAGATTCAATGGCCCTTCTGGAAGTTCTGGCCACTATGGAGAAAAAATTCGGTGTCAGTATACCCGAATCGGAATTTCCCAACATCACCACCATCAATAAATGCACCGATACTGTTCAGAAATATCTTGCTGACAAATAAGTTTTTTCCAGTTTTATTGCGGCTCCATAACGGCGGCCGCAATTTCCCTTCCTTTTTTTAACATCCAATCATCTCATTAATTCTGCATCTGTATAACCAGAGATACGGCTTTGTACTATAACACTATGGCATTATGGAGCTTTTTTTATGTATTTTTGGGGTTTATTAACCCAAGTCAGGTTCTCCTGGAGTCTGTGCCTTTACTTTTTTCAGGTGAATAACCGTATTCGAGAAATTATTGCAACTGCTCAATTTCCAGATACTTGCTGACAACCTTACAACTAAAAACCACTGGGGTACTTTTTGGCAGATTTTGATGTCGCAATTTTAGGTTCAGGTATAGCCGGTCTTACTTGTGGAGCATTTCTGGCAAAGCAGGGAATGAAAGTCTTAGTACTGGAAAAACATTATCAAATCGGTGGTTATACACACTCTTTCAAAAGAAAAAAATTCCTTTTCGAATCGGCTGTGCACTCTGTTCCTCTGGGCACCAACGGTCTGATAATGCACCTGCTACGACAATTGGGAGTCGACCAGCAATTAACCCTTCTGGAATTACCTTCCATGTATCATGCAGAATGGTCCGATTACTCTTTCACCATGCCAGTGTGGTACAATGATATCAAATCAAAGATGCAGTCGGTCTTCCCAAACCAGAAACAGCAGATAACAAATCTTCTCGATGATATGCGAAAGATTTACGATGCTTTCATCACCCCGGTTCTTCAAGGCTCACTTGAAGAAACCAGTTATTACCGGGATTTTATCTACAGGCATCTAAATCAGTCCTATAAAGATTATCTCTGCTCATTTCTCAGTGATCCAAACCTCTTACGAGCCTTCTACTCGCAGTGGCCCTATGGAAGTAACCCTCCTTCCAGAGCGCCTGTAATGTATTACGTGTTGATGTTCACAGTACATGCCTTTGAAGGCTCTCATTATTTAAAAGGTGGATTTTCTACCCTGGCAAACACCCTGGCATCGGTAATTACTTCTAATGGGGGAAAAATCCGCACAAAAGCAGAAGTGACTGGTTTAAAAAATCAGGGGCCAAAAATTACTGAACTGGTTTTAAATTCCGGAGATGTTGTCTCGGCAGATCTCTTTATCTCTAATCTTAGCCCTTATATTCTGCATAACCAACTTTTAGATCCTTCAATTCGCAACAGAATTTGGTTACGCAGGCTTAATAACCTTAAGACCTCATTCTCCGCAGTTGCACTTTATCTGGGATTGAACACATCCATATCCGATCTTATTCCCAATAACATTCATTTCCAATTTTTGGACAACGATGATGATCGCATCTACGAGCGCATAATCAACAATCGATCATCGGATATCGATCATTTGCTTTTTCTGCATCCAAGAACCTCAGATGAAGATCACACACTGACAATCCTCTCCTATATCCAGAAATCATTCTCATCTCAATGGAAACAGGATAAAAAGGTATTTGCAGAAAAGATGCTCTCAAAAGCAGAAGATCTCTTTCCTGGTCTGAAAAAACGAATTGAGTTGACTGAAATCGGCTCCCCTACTACTTTCGAACGGTATACATCAAATACCAATGGTGCGCTCTACGGATTCGAAAACACCAATGAGATTTACGGTGAAGCTAAAATTCCCTCAACAACCCATCTGCCTAATCTCTTTCAAACCGGCCATTGGGGAAAACCAGGTGGTGGTGTGTGGAACTCCATCTATAACGGGTACATTACTTTTCTGACCATAATGCAGAAAAAGTAAATTTTGACCCGTTAATATAATCCTAAAAACCACAGTAAGTGACGATGAAGAACCGTAAGATATTGATGCAGAAAGGCTTGAAGTACTTGAAGGTTTTATCTACTGGTGATAAGACCGAAAGGACTGAATGCCTTTATGCGCAATAGATTACGTGTTATTCGCGTCAATCTACTGCGGTTTTTAGGATGATTATTTCTGCTGGTAAGTTGACAGAAAACGGCTCATTTTGCCGATTGCCTCTTTTAATTCATCAACTCTGGGCAGAAACACGACTCTGAAATGATCCGGAGAAGCCCAGTTGAAACCGGTACCATGTACTAACAGGATTTTTTCACTTCGCAGCAGATCCAGCACGAACTTTTCATCACTGTGGATGTTAAACTTCTTGATGTCAAGTTTAGGGAAAAGATAAAACGTTGCAGTCGGTTTAACACAGCTCATGCCATCAATCTGGTTAATCATAGAATAACAGACATCCCTCTGCTCTCGCAGCCTTCCACCAGGTCTGGTAAGGTCAAAAATGCTCTGGTACCCCCCCAGTGCAGTCTGAATAATAGACTGTCCTGGAACGTTACTGCAAAGCCGCATGGATGCCAGCATGTTTATCCCCTCAAGGTAATCCTTTGCCATACTTTTATTACCGCTTACAACCATCCATCCGACCCTGAAACCAGCAATGCGATAGGCTTTGGATAAACCGTTAAAGGTAACAAACAGAATATCATCGGCTAACGATGCAGTTGATACGTGTGTTGTGTCATCATAAAGAATCTTGTCATAAATTTCATCTGAAAAAACTATCAGATTATGCTGACGCGCAATCTCCACAATTTCTTTGAGCAGTTCTTCGGGATAGGAGGCTCCGGTTGGATTGTTGGGATTAATGATAACTATACCTTTGGTATTATCAGTTATTTTGGCCTTAATATCATCGATGTCCGGATACCATAAAGATTCCTCATCGCAGATATAGTGGACTGCAGTTCCTCCTGCCAAATTTACTGCAGCAGTCCACAAAGGATAGTCCGGTGATGGAATCAGTATTTCATCACCACTATCAAGCAGTGCCTGCATAGACATAACAATGACTTCACTAGCCCCGTTTCCTATATATATGTCATTAATATCGACTCCCTTAATTCTTTTCTGCTGGCAGTACTGCATAATGGCTTTCCGTGCCTGAAAAAGGCCCTTAGAATCCGAATACCCCTGGGTACTGCTGAGGTTGATAATCATATCTCGAATTACCTCGTCAGGTGCAAAAAGCCCAAAAGGTGCAGGGTTACCGGTGTTTAATTTCAGTATTTGATAGCCTTCCTCCTCAAGTCGCTTTGCTTCCTCCAGAACCGGCCCACGAATATCATAAAGAACATTATCCAGTTTTGATGATTTTTTGATCATAATTTCTACTCCGAAAGGATTGGCAATATAAAAAGTTTTATCCTGATAATTGTTTACCGCGATTCTTTATAATCACACGGACTTTAAATTTATTGCCCTTCATATCCACCAAGTGGGGACTTTAAGATCCCTGTGACTAATCCGGATGTCTTTATCTCCAGCCTTAAGTTCCCTACCATGAATTTAGGGGGGCAGGATTTTGGGAGCATAGTGATTAGGGTGTTTTTTCCAGATTAAACAGAATCGATTACATCTGTTAATATACAATAAACCTTTTAAAAGAATCCAAAGATGTTTAGGTAACTCCTAATCCCCTGTGTACATTGGGAGATTACAGGGAATAGTCATTATTGGAAATTCATCATTGGAATCTCATAAATACCTCTGGGTCCGTTTCTATAGTATACAATGTCCCTCACCATAGCACTCCTATAACCTTTTCCAAACATACGATGGTTTCGCCATGCTACTCCCGGAACCTTTCCTATGAGTATCAAGATAAAACCATTATAGCATAAAGAAAGGTTCCATGAGTATTTGAAATTTTCTGCCATAACTTAAAGGTAGTTTGGCTGGCTTTGTTTTATAAGTTCTGTTTTTTTTGAACTGTTGGACGGCTATTTAACAGAATTCCTTTCTTTTTAAAAAAAGAGAAAACAATCAGAGCCAGTGCCAGCCCCCATTAGTCCCCCGGATGACATCGGAGGATTTAATGGGGGCTTTGTACACACCATGTGAACGTTTTTATTCATGGTTCTTTTCATTTCACAGAACCTAAGCGATTAAGCAGACTATATTAAATGCATATATTCACAAGAATTATAAGGTCAGTCAAGTAATACCGCCATAAGG
The DNA here is from genome assembly GCA_964472925.1 of uncultured Fibrobacter sp. Taxonomy (GTDB): domain Bacteria; phylum Fibrobacterota; class Chitinivibrionia; order Chitinivibrionales; family Chitinispirillaceae; genus JAAYPC01. Next base: position 16,413 of record CAYYNL010000075.1, read on the forward strand.
TGGTATTCTTGATTGAGCGGCAAAGCCGCGAAAGCAAGAAGGCACGATAGTGCCTTTACCAGACATCTGGCTCCGCTGGCTTAGCCAGTGGTTTCCTGAAAGCCAGAAATAAATCGTTTAATTGACAATGCAGATCAAATTTCAATTTACTACGGGGGTTGTATATGTTAATTATCTGCAAAAAAAAGTGTTTGATCCTGTTTTCTCTGCTGTCCTTTTTTATTCTCTCCAACAATACTTCTGCAGCTACAGATCAGGAAGTTCTCTCCTCGGCCATAGAAAAAGGCAAACTGGTTGCCAATTACTGGCTGCAAAAATCTGGTGCAAACACCAGCTCAGACTATTACGCAGATATCTGCTCATTTTATGGAGTCTGTATATTTGGTGATGCAACTGGCGACAGCTCCTTTTTCAAGGAGATAAATAAAAAGTATAACAGAACAACACCTATCAAGACCAATGATATTGACCAGAATTCCTGTGGAATTCTTCCACTTCATCTCTTTTTACACACCAAAGACCCTAATCATCTTAAGCTGGGTAAAGATGCCGCAGATGCAAACATCAGTAAAAATGGTCATGTCAGAAACGCCATAGATGATACCTATATGACCGGTTCGCTTATGATTCAGGCATATCGGGCTACAAACGATACCAAATACCTGGATTTTTGTGTCAATTATTTCACCACCTATATGAATAATTTACAGCAGAGTAATGGACTGTACTGGCACCATAAGGACATCTCCAAGCAATTCTGGGGAAGAGGCAATGGATGGGGGGCAGCCTGTGCCGCAGAACTCATTCAGGTACTGCCTCAAAGTCATAGTAAATATCAGCAGGTACTTCAAGGTTATAAAAAACAGATGAATGGGTTGATCCAGGTTCAAAATGAAAGTGGAATGTGGAATCAGCTACTTGGTTCCAACAGTCCCAAAAACTGGGAAGAGACTTCCGGAACTGCCATGTTTCTTTTTGCTATCTTTACCGGCTTACATCTCAAACTGCTCGATGAAGAAACTTATCTTGAACCTGCCAAAAAAGGCTGGATGGCTTTAACCCAACATCTCTCTTCCGATGGCAAACTGGGTAATATCGCCGATGGATTCTGGCCTAAAAGCGGCACTGCTGATGAATACCTGAATGCCAGTAAAGGGAATCCAGGTAATTCCCACGGTACAGCAGGTATCCTGTGGGCTGCAACAGCTATTGTCAGATACTATACTGGTAATGTAAATATCACCCTTAAACAGCCTCACAATTCACAAAGATTTCATACAGTCTTTCCATCTAAAGCAGACTTGTTGTTTAATCTTAACGGTCGCAAATTTTCCTCTTCAGGATTTCATCCCAATAATGACCGGTTAACATCAGGAGCCCTGATCTGTGTAAACAACGCCGGAAAATTAATGATAATAATTCACTGAGCCAGAAAATCATAATTGATGAAATCGCTCATATAATCTTACTGGGAGGACGTATGAAATCAACATTTAATATAATTGCAGCTCTGATAATTATCTCTATTTGTGAGTTACCTTCCTATTGCCAGGCGCAACAAAACTGGGTTGATGGTCAGCTTATCGAATATAACAGCAATGGAGCCTGGTGCTGGTTTCAGGATGAGAGGGTGGTTGTTGATACTGTCAATTCAAAACTTATTATCGGATCTGCCGCCAATGGTGGAGGGGTGGATGTGGTAATCTATGATTTCAAAAACAAAAAAATCGATAGTAAAACCCAGATAGGAAAACTAACCAGTGATGACCACAACGCACCAGGGCTGCTGATACAACCCAAATCTGGCGGTTACATAGCCATGTTTGCTGATCATTACGACAAGTATTGCAGCCGCTACTGCATTTTCAATAAAGATAAGTGGTCAACTGAGAAACAGTTCGACTGGACAAAAATTCCAGGTGGAACCAATTACACCATCGCCTACTCCAATCTCTATTACCTGTCATCTGAAGACCGTATCTACAATATGGCCAGAGCAAATGACCGCGCACCCAATTTTATCTATTCAGATGATGAAGGCGTTACCTGGCAATTTGGTGGTCAACTTACTACCAACAGTAGCCAATCTTATAACAAAGGATATTACAAATACTGGGGAAACGGCGTGGATCGCATAGACATGGTCTTTACCGAACAGCATCCACGCGATCATACCACCAGTATCTATCATGGATATATTCAAAACAGAAAAGCCTATAACACTGAAGGCAAAGAAGCCGACAATGACATCTATGATCGAAATTATATTCCAACATTTGACAAATTTACCAAGGTATTCGCGCATGGCACCCAAGTCAATGGAATTACCATGGGGCGATGCTGGCAGTCGGATTTAATGCGTTACGATGATGGTACCATCGCTATCATTTTTAAAGCCAGAGCCAATAATTCCGAAACCGACCATCGCAACTTCTACGCCCGCTACGATATCGGTGAGAAGAAATGGAAAATAACCTACATTGGAAAAGCCGGAACCAAGATGTATGACAGCGAGCAGGACTATACCGGTCTGGGGGCATTGTGTCCTGATGATCCAAACCGGATTTATATCAGCTCTCCTTTTAACCCCGGCAATGACAACAGTAAAGCTGGTAAACGGGAAATCTGGAGAGGTACCACTACTGATAATGGCCAGTCATGGCAATGGGAAGCTGTCACCGCCAATTCAACAGAAGATAACTTCAGACCGGTGGTACCAAAATGGAAAAAGGGGAAGGAAGCACTCTTGTGGTTCAGGGGAACCTACAGTACAGCGCAGGTTTTCAGCACCAGAATTGTAGGTACTTTTTATGATTATGAGACGGTTACTTCCAAGAAAAAATTGGATCCGTACTTACAATCACACACCCGTTTTTCTTTATCAGCAACAGACAGAATCTACTCTCCTGATGGAAAGCTTGTAAATAAGACTGGCTCTCAAATAAAAGGTACTTCATCTTTCGCTCTGATACCTGGTAATGTTTATCTGATAAAGAGAAATGATGGGACTTATAAAAAACTGATGCTACTTAAGTGATAATGTTGCATGTCTTTTCATTGACCGACTACGGGTTTATCTGCAGTCGGGCTACGCCCATTGTCCCAAAGGTTAAGCGTTTACGTTAAATTATTCACCTTGATGTTTTTATAGGCCTGCTATGTTTTCTTCTTTTACCCGAAAAGCCCAGTGATGGCCGGTTAATTAACAAAGAATTCTGTAAAAAACAAAAGCATTAAATCTTAAATTCAAAACAAATTCCAAATTACAATATCCAGACTCTATACAGTAAATGGAGAATTCCAAATTCTAAACAGGAGAAGGGTGAAATCCATTCCTGTTCTTCTCTTTTTTGGTTTTGGAATTTAAATTTGGTACTTGTGATTTGTAATTTATTCTTACGCAATCTTGTATTTGATAATCGAACATTGCTTTGAAAAACTTTAAGTTAAGAAAACTTACCTCTACTTTTCACGCCAACTGATAAGAGTGAAAGTATTGCCCGAAACGCCTGGAGCTTTGGGAACTGATTTCTCATAGGTTAAAAAATCCCAACCGCCAGTTTTTCTGAAGTCTCCCTTGCAGATAATTGAACCGATTACATTACCGTTTCCGGTCTTCTCAAAATTTCCGTTCATGACAAAAAGTAATCCGTGAACTTTACCGCTCCCGCTGAAATCGATTTTGCCGTTTATACTGAGGGCCACAGGATAGTTCTGTACCTTATAATAATCGCCGCTTCCGGAAATGTCTATATCACCGGTAGCGATAATACATCCGTAAAAATCTCCGGAGCCGCTTCGTTTGAAATTACCATTTACCCACATCACACCTCCCGGAACATGAAAAGAAGCTGAGCTGCTTATATGTATTTGGGAGTAGACCTGACCATTAGCCATTGCATGCTCATAATATGGAGTGGTGTTTATGACAGGAATGCGTATAGTATCTACAGACCCCAAATTTTTATTACCGGTTATTCTTCCGCTACCGATTTCGTTGATCCATGGAGTCCAGACATCACCGTAAACAGTGCATGAACCGTTTTTATCTAATCCGCCACAGGAAACAATAAATGCAGTGATATCGCTTGAACCGTTGATGAAAAAGGTTTTATTGCAATGTATAACTGCATTTCCGGCATTAAGCCATCCATTTCCAGACCAGGTGATAGAGCCTCCCACAGCGATTGCTTTATTATAGGCTTCATCGGCAAGTGAAGCCCAAGTGACCGCATATGTGGTTAATAACGATTTTCTCCTGTTATGATAGGCTGCATCTGAAAAGAGCCACAGAGTATCCAAAGAGCTCACAGTGGAGCAACTTACTGTATATGCTCCTCCGTTAAAATCAGAATTTTCTACAACCTGAAATTTTGAATTGGATATCAGGCTTATCTGGCCGGATTTGAGGGTTGCCAGGGCGTGCTCATTTCCCGCTTCTGCGATGTTAAGTAAGATGACATCGATTCTGCGATCAGCAGTTTTTTTTATGGAAATACTGGTGGATTTGAACATAATACTACTTATAATGATCCCAATTATTCCAAGAATCAGAACCGTAATAAGAGCAGAGCCGTCTTGATTTCTCATGTAATCCTTCTCTGGTTTAGATCAGAGGTTAATTGAGAAAAGCAGTTTAGCCAGTGTTTTAAGTATATCTTTCAAGTTGTTTTAATTACGGAAATGTTATTTCCGCTTTTTTGGGGG
>CAYYNL010000076.1:0-15554 GCA_964472925.1 uncultured Fibrobacter sp.
CAATATCTATAAGCGCCAGATTATTAGTATGTATCCAGCCATTACCCACCTTTGTGGCTTCATGATTAAACATGCCTATAAGGTGAGTAACCAGAGCATATTTACCACTGGGATCTATTGTAACACCAAAAGCCGAATGGCTTCCAATAGTCAATGGTATCGTTTTGCTCACTTTTCCTTCAGAAGTATTTATCAACTGAACCTTATTGGTAATTGTCAGAGAATCTGTAGCAATTTCATGTGGAAGTGAATTGGCCACTACCAGCGTTTTTCCATCAGGGGTAATAGCTGAGGAAAAAGGCTCCCTGATAACTTTTATTTTTCCCTTCTCTTTTTTTGATACCAGATCTACAACGGAAACATCATTATCAAACATATTGCAAACATAAAGAGTATTTCCATCTGGTGAGATATTTGGAGAACGTGCACCATGACCGACTTTTATTCTGTCAGTGACTTTTCCTAAAGCAATATCAACCACAGCGATAAAGCCATTTGGCCATAACTCAGAAGAGCAGGTTGCGTAAAGCTTGGTATCATCAGGCGATACAGATATACCTGTAACTTCATTGGGAAGCAGAATCTTCTTTTCCACTGTTTTACTTTTAACATCAATTATTGCAATTGTCTTAGCAGTCTGCTCTGCAACAAACAGTTTTTCCCGGTTATTAGATGGAACAAGATCTGCAGGAGAGCTGTATTTAGGCCATGCAGCTGTTTCAATATCTTTATTGAGAGCAAGTGTTTCAAAAATAAAATTCGGAGATACAACCGAATTTATATCGTAAGAATGGCCGATTGTGTATAGCAGAAAAAACAAAACAAGAATTGTGGTTCTTTTATCTTTTCTCATAAATCAGAACCCCTTTCCAGCGCTGTTAACCAGGATTTTATCTCTGTAAATCCTTTTACCATCTATTGACATATCGATCAGATAAACTCCTCCAGCCAACCCGATAACAGCAGAATTCAAATTGATTAATTCAGAAATCTTGCCCGCAGCCACGTTTCTGGAAAACAATGTAGCTACTTTTTTTCCGGAAAGAGAGATCAACTCACAGGAAACCATAGATGGTAAACTCAGGTTTAAATGTACCACAAAACGATTATCACCACTCTGTTGCATAGATATCCTATTTTGGGACATCTTTCTTTTGAGAACCTTTATAGGCGGAGGATTATCCAGCTCAACATAGAATGCCAGGGCACCAGATTTATCCATCACTTCGATTCTTTTTCCGCTGTATCTCATTTTGTTTATCAACGAACCCTTTTGGTAAAAATCATAATTATCACCGGAACCGCTGTAACTTATATCACCACCAAACTGTTCTACCTTGAACTGATCTACAACAGTAAATTTTGTGTTATCACCATCTTTTCCAAATGTAGTCACGTAACTGGTATCATCGTTGAAATCGTAAGAAACTTCTTTTTCTCTGTTGCCGGATGAGTTATTTATGAGAACAGTTCTTCTTTTGAAAACGCCATCGCTCATATATACATTCCGCTCAGTGTTATTACCTTCACTATCATAAACAAATTCCACATACATCAGATGATTGCCTGATGCATCGTAAAAGTCAGCCCGATTGATCTTGTCGGATTCAGAAAATGCCATTGAAAAGCAGATCAATATGCCAAAAAATAGCATTTTTCTTTTAATATCCAGTTTGCTAAATAGATTCATAAGAAACCTCACCTTTGACCTTTATTATTTCTTATTATCTTGTTTACGTTGTTAAATATGCACAAAGAGTATCTTTAATAAGATAAGCATCCTATTCAGACACAACAGCACTCTATATTATTCTTATCATAAAAATGACGGAAAATCAGTGTTATCAGGAATAATAGCCACACCCTCCATTTCGACAAGCCATCCTGGCCTGCACACCGGTCCCTCTACCGGTATAACAGGCACATTCTCCGGGATCAGCCTTGCCAGCAGATCCTTAATTATTGGAAAGTGCTTAGGGTTACGTAAATAAATAATCATGTACTGCATATCTTTTAATGATGCACCATGAGGAGATAAAAGAGCATTAATATTTTCAATCGTACGTTCTGTCTGCCTTGAAACATCGCTGATATATAAAATATTACCTTTATTATCGATACTTGCCGTCCCTGAAATGTATAAGTGAGATCTGTCACCAAAACGGATTCTTGTTCCACGTTCAAATGTGACCCCATATTGTATAGTGCTATTAAGATTCTGTAAAGCTTCCATTCTCACAATCTGCGCTTCCTGGATTTTACCTATCGATAGGGAGTCTACAGAAACCAGGCATTCAGGATCGACTGCATTGCCTTCTATACCAGTAGATGCAATGTAACGAAAATCAGAAGTCAAACCGACAACATTAAACAGCTCTCGTCTGGCATTTACCATTCCAGCGTAATTATTGTCAACATCTTTTACATATATCCAGGTTCGGACTGTATTATCCCGCAGATTCATATTATGTTTTCTAAGATCAAGGCTGAGATCAGAGAAAATTCTTAAGGTCTGCATTGCAGAGTCTGAATAAATTTTGTTACAGGAACCTGCATTCCACAGAAAAGAATAATTTTCAATTTCAGTGAATATTTTTTTAGTGCCAAAGGAAGTCTTCTTAAAAAAAGAGCCATTGGAAGCTTTAATATGATAAACCAGCATAGCCAGTTGTCCAGCAGCAACAGGGCTTTGCTCAATACAGGAAACCGCCCCTTTTTTAACCAAGCTAAAGAGTTCCGATTTCTCCAGACTGTTATAATCATTTACTATATCGCTTAAATAAAAGCGGGTAAACTGGATTGTAGTTTCATCAAGACCATTCTCTAACAATAATTCTACATACCACCCAGCAAGCTCTTCCACTGACTCTTCAAAAGAATGGCCCTCTGAAGATCTTAAGGTCAAGTAGTACTCACTAATCCCGGCGGATGTAGAAAAAGTACTGCATTTCACACCCCTTGCCAATTCATAAACTGTTTGCATTCCTCACCCCCGTATTTATGATTAAAAACAGAAAACTGCAATAATAGCTATGCCACCTCGATCAGCTTTAATCGAAGTGGCTGGCTTTTTACGCTTAAAACTATCTGTCACTAAAGACATTAACGTATTATAGAAAACCTACATGCATAAACCCCGGTTTCTTCAATAAGCCGAGCTATATATACCCCATTGCTTATCGAAACAGGTAATGAGATAGTCATGGAAGTTCCTATATTACTTTTATCTATTCTGATATTTGCAAGTTGTCGTCCCCGAAGATCACTGATTCTTAACACACCAGGAGAAGACGGCACAACCAGTAATTTACGCTGATAAAAGGTTAGCCGCTCATTTGTTTTAACTGCGTTAGTCAAAGATGGTTTTGTATTTCCTTTAATGGCATTAGTTTCCGGCAGTAGAACACCACCTTTCTCTCTGATTATATCTTCAATGTTTCTACCCAAAACCGCCTCGTGCTTTTCACGCTGTTTAACAGCTTTATCATAATCTAACGAATCTGAAGAATTAGCATATCCTTGGTTGTAAAGTCCCCAATGCGGAACACACAAATCAATCCAGGCATAAATCTTCTCCAGTTCCTCTTTGGTTAAATTGAAACCCTCTTTGGTCTTATGTTTGGGAAGGATATCAGTAGTGAGCTTGCTCACCAATGATCCATATATTTTGGGCTGGATCGATTCATTATTGGAAAAGATTGGCAACCATTTAATATAATCTCCCGCGCCAGCTCCAAAAACACTAGATCCACCCTTAGTAAGATTCGCATAGGACCTGGCGAATTTCTTTTTACAACCCTTATTCTCTTCATCATCAATAATTTCCAGGTTTCCACGAAGATCCAATTTGCCAGGACTGTGACAACTGACACATTTTGCATCCAGTATAGGTTGTATTATTTCCGTATAGTTAAATAATTTCCCACTAATATCGTAAAAAGGATCTAACTTCTGGATTGTATCAGCTTGTGTTCTTTTGCTAGGATCAGGAATAGCTGAGTTTTTATCTTCGTGACATCCCACACAATTAAAAACTTCTCCGGGCATCAATGTAGACCAGCTTCTCATTGTCTGAATCATACGACCATCTTGATCGATCAACTGAAAATAAAGAGGCTCCATCGCAGGTACCTCAAACGCAGCAGAACCATCATCGTAAACCTTCGCCTCTCCTATTATCCGTTTGGCCTGCCACGAACCAGTATACCTGGAAATCGGTACAAAGACCATACCCATTGTTCCTTGATTTCCGTAATTGAAAGGATTGGCATCGGCAGAAGAATGACGATATTCAAGTTTGACTACCCGTATTTTTTTTACACTGCCCTTCTCCACCCCTTTAAGTGTTCTTCCACCAGCTACATAAACATCCTCGATTTTAAAAACACCGGTTTTTTTAGAATAATTTACATCTGAGCGAATGGGTTTTATATCTCTGGGTTTAACTAAGAATGGCTGACATACCGATTTTTTCGCATCCCAGGCAATCAGCTCTTTATGCCCGTCCGGAGACATAGCATATAACTGCATTGTCCCTCTAGCCTCCGGTGTATATGAAATTAAGAAACGCTCTTCATCCAAAGGCAAGGGGTAGGCATATTTAAATTCTACACCACCACTGTCATTGGGATCATGATTCTTGGGTATCTGGGTTATTGGCCCCCCACTAGGAGAAATTGAAGTACCTGCAATTCCGCTTAGTGGTTGCAAACCATTTCTTCCTTTTTCAATATCAATTATCAATGGTTCCCCATAATAAGGAGCATGGTGTCCGCTGGCAATAGCAATTGCTTTCTTGCACTTGGTGTAAGGAATTTCCCTTCCATGAATCAAAGTAACCGGCCAGTTAGTCTGGTTACCGTAAAATTCAGTCTGTTCAGTACCATCGCTTTTCATTGTGAACAAACCCATTGATGTCATAAGGTTGCGATCATTGTATTCCCATCGGGTATACATGATTCTGCCATCAGATCTTAATTGAGGATAGAAATTGTGTACCTGATCGTAACCGATTCTGCGAAGATACTTCCCTGAAGTGTCAATAGCATAAATGGTGGAAACCATATTCACCCAACAATCAATCAACTGAAAACACCGTGAAGAGTTAAACATTATCTCTCCATAGGGAGTATAACAGGGCTCATAATCGGAGAAGACCAGTCCTTCATCTGCAAATGTTATCTGCCTTGGTTCAGTGGAAGGATTGGCCAGATGTTTTTCTATATCCAGTTCAAATATTTTATATCCACTTGGTTTTGAAGAGGCGCTGGCTGAAGTTTTGGAAGCATTCTTATACCAGGCAAATGCCACCTTCTTGCCATCCAGTGACACACAGGGATCTCTGATTACTCCACTTTGGTCTTCAATAAGAACTTTAGGACTGGGGTAATAATCTTTAAACTCCAAATAATAGATACCAGCCCCGGGGCTCCATTGAGCATCCCTATTCCACATACTGAAACCTTCCTGGCAACCTACTATTATATCCCCTATATTGTGATGTTTGGCAAAAACCAGTTTTTTTATCTCATCTTCATAATCTTCCAAAAAAGCCACCCTGCGCCAATGGCATGCGGTGAGGTATGCATCTTCATTGGCCCCTTTGGCTAATATGGATTCAACAAGCTCCGCATATTCATTTTTACCCAATTCTTTAAGTTTTTCTATAATACCATTAATAGCAGTAGTATAATTCGAGCCGGATACCTTATCCTGCCCTTTCCAGGCTGCAACAATTTCATCAGGTATACTTGCTGGCTTGGTTTTATCGATTAAATCAGCTGCCGATAATAAACCAGGCAACAACGTAATAAGTGTAATCACTGACCATAAATTAAATCCGCTAAGCGGTGGCCTGTAAGCAACAGGCTTATTAATTGAAAACATACATACCTCCTTCTGGAGATTCTTGGGTTGCACGATTAAAGAACCTCTTTTATCCGGAAAGTTCTTCAGATTTTATTTTCAATTTAGTTATTGACTTATCCGCCGGCGTTTAAAAAAAAAGTTGAAACTGTAGACCTTTTCTTGTCCTTTTTCGGTTTTTAAATAAAGGCTCTTTCTCTGCTCTTTTACCTCTTTAATAAAGGCTCTATTCAGTTTTCTAGAAATTTGTTATTAGTTTTTTTATATTGACCAATTAATATTTCTTTAGCACCTTATCCTGGTTACAAAACCTGCTTCAAACTAAATTAGCCTTCAAAAAGAATTTTTCTATAATCATTGCTTTATTAACATTTATCGATTCAACACAGAGGTTCTCAGAAGGACTACAAAATATTTTTAGAACATTTCCAAAGCTTTATTACACTTTTTCCCAACTTCATATAATATAAACACATCTTGGCATATATTCTTTTTTTTTATTATTGCATTGATGCCAGTTTCTTGAAAAGTGAAGCCTGCTCAGAGCTGATTTTTTCCGGAATATGAACCTGAACCCTAATAAGCAGATCTCCTTTTAGCCCGTAAGGAGTGCTGAAACCCATTCCTGGAACCCGCAAAATGGTGCCGGTATCAGTGCCTTGAGGTATTTTCAAACGAATCTTTTTTCCTTCCGGAGTCTTTACCTCCTGCCTGCCCCCTAAAACTGCTGTATATAGATCTATGTGCAGATCGATCAACACATCGTTTTCCTGTTGTTGAAAGGGAGTCTGATTGCGAATGCGAATAGTCAGATAAAGATCCCCCGGAGGCCCTCCTAAAATTCCAGGTGAACCCTGATTTGGAACACGCAGAACCTGCCCATCACGAGTCCCCGGTGGAATCTGGATTTTTATCCTGCTATACCCGCCAGTAATGATCTGCTCTGTTCCGTTACGGGCCTGCTGTGCAGTGATACTCAACTCTGCCCTTAAATCATTACCTTTTCTGGGATTGGCTTTCCTTCTGCCGGTAAAAGGGTTTCCAAAAAGGCTCTCAAAAAAATCGGAGAAACCTCCCATTCTCATGAAGATTTCTTCTGCATCAGTAGTAAAGCTGTAAGTATCTTCCCCCCTGAAAATATTGGCATTTCGTGTAAACCAGTCATCATAGGTTTCCCCTTCAGCGCGATTCCAGTTCTCACCTAGCTGATCATACCGCCTTCTTTTCTCAGGATCTCCCAACACCTCGTGTGCCTCGGTTATCTCCTTAAACTTAGCTTCAGCTTCTTTATTTCCAGGATTTTTATCTGGATGATATTTAACAGCCAATTTGCGGAAAGCTTTTTTAATCTCATCCTGGGTGGCATCACGATTTACCCCCAGCACCTTATAATAATCTTTAAACTCCATTTTTCCCTTTGTATAATGAGTTAGTTTTCCGCTATCACCTTGCTTAAGCAATATGAAATAGCAATCGAATTGCCGCTAAGCCATTTCTGGTGGATTCGTTTTTGCTTTCTAACAAATCATGAACAGATTTGAGTTTTGAGATTTCAGATTATTTACGGAATTCAGTTTTCAAGTTTCCTATTTATAATTTCGGATTCACGATTTGTGATCAAGTCAAGTACTACCGCCACAGGCGGTAGCTTGATTGAGCGGCAAAGCCGCGAAAGCAAGAAGGCACAATAGTGCCTTTACTAGACATCTGGCTCCACTGGCTTAACCAGTGGTTTCCTGAAAGCCAGAAATGATATAAAATCTTTGCTTTATCTGACAAGGAGCAACTCATGCGAGAGGACGATCGGGAAGCTATCAGGCAGTACTTTCTGGGTGATGAGGATGGGCATATCTATTTCTTTTATCATCCAAGATCAACAGAAGCACATAATGTGGAGGATGTCGAACACATAAGTGTAGTACTGCACCCATTTGCCTCCAAATACTATCGTCTGATCTATCTGGATACTCCTTCATTACCCGGCTCCGATGACCGTTTCAATATGGTCAATGGTATTATTAAAAAAGTAGATGACAAACCGATAGTCATACACAATGAACTGCAGGAAAAGCATCAGATGGTTCTGGGAGTCCCACAGGTAAAACAGGCTGCTGCCCGCCCCTGTGGAGAGGGAGTATACACAATTCTCTCTCAGGACAATCGCGCATATCTGGTTTACGTAATAGAACTTCCGCGGATCGATGGAAAAATAAAAGAATCTTTGCATATCGGCTCTGATGGAGTTTTTACAATAGGTATCTATAATCCGTATCTGGAGTCAGAATTCCTGGCTGAGAGTCCCCACCCTCATTTTACGGAAGAACTAAAGGCACTGTTCAAAAATCAACGCATCATCTATGACAATCTGCCTACCCTTCTCAATTATGAAAATTCCAGACTGGCCATCTTTAAAGAATCGGAATTTGACATCAAAACACTCAAACCCCGGCTTCATCCATTACAAGACACATTCAGGACTGCCGACATTTTTGGTGATCTTAAACTTCAAAGAGAAAACTATCCGGTAGAGCCTCTTTTCAGAGGCGAGTGGAAATAGAAAGGGATTAAAATGGCTGATGCTGGCAAGGCTATTCGCCGGGTAGAGTCTATGCAAAGGGAGATAGAAGAAGCGTTTTCAGAACTTATTCACACCCGCTGGGCAGGAACAAAACCCTGGGTTCCAGCTATAGATTTCCTGGAAACCGATGATGCATTTCTGGTTCTGGCTGATCTACCGGGAATGGATCCATCGCAGATTAAATTTGAAGCAGAACCGTGGAGTGTTACTATTTGCGGCACCAGAGAAAGCATGATCTCCATATCTAAAAGTAAACAACTGATGACAGAGAGAGCAAAGGGGCGTTTCTGCCGCACCATCCACCTGCCCTCTCCCTGTGATGTCAGTAAGGCTCAGGTACAGTTTAAAAACGGAGTATACGAAATCTTACTCCCTAAAAAAAAATGAAGGTATAGAAATGATGAGGAGCTACTTTACACTTGTTACCGGTCACCTTACTCTATTCACTTGTCATTTTGCACTCCTCACCAGTCACTCATAGTGGAGGCTAACATGCAAGAACTGGAACAGCGTCTGAGAATAACCGCAGAGCAAGCAGAACCTGCCATAGATTTTAGCAGACTACAATTCAGTTCTACTGCAGAACTGAATTCTTTGGAAGAAATAATCGGCCAACCCAGAGCGGTAAAGGCCCTGGAGCTGGGATTGGGAATAAAGGATACCGGATACAATATCTACATTTCCGGTACCAGTGGAATGGGTAAAAAAGCGCTGATCCAGAAGATGCTCTCGGAAAAAGCAAGTAATGAGTCCACCCCTGAAGATTGGATTTATGTAAATAACTTTGGACAGGAAGACCGTCCGCTTTCCATTTCTCTGGAACCAGGTAAGGGGAAAATGCTTAAAAAAGAGATGGAAGAGCTTTTAAGTAGACTCAGGGATGAAGTTCCCAGGGCATTTCGTCAGGAGGATTTCAGTAAGGAAAAGCAGCGCCTTAATATGGAATATGAAAACCAGAGTAAAATTGCTTATTCCAGGATGGAGCAGCTTGCATCAGAGAAAAATCTTATCATTCAGGAGATGCCTGATGGCCGCATACTGATGATTCCCAAGAAAGGGGACCGTCCAATGAGTGCCGAGGAGTTTGAATCCCTTTCTAATTCTGAAAAAGAGGTGATCAGTAAAAATCAATCAGAACTGGGCCAGGTGGTCAGCTCCATCATTAATGAACAGCGTGAAATCAGCAATAAGCTCAGGGATGAAGTTCGCCAGATTGAACGTAACTTCGCTGCCAAACTTATCGAACCTGCAGTCGATGAAATCGCATCGCATTACAAAAACGAAAAGCTAAACTCATGGTTTTCCAAAGTTAAAGAACATATAATTAACAATCTCCATAATTTCAGAGAACAGGAAGGGACTCAGCAATCCTCAATAGCGGCCATGCTGGGAGCAGGTGGAGCTTCGCCTGAAGAATTTTTTCAGGAATATTCAATAAATCTTATAGTCGACAACAGCGATTCTCAGGGTGCTCCTGTGGTATTTGAAGAATCTCCCAATTACAAGAATCTTTTTGGCACCATTTTCGGAACCTTTGACCGCGTCGGCCGCCTCTTTACCAATTTCCGTAACATTAAAGCTGGCAGCCTTCTCAGAGCAAACGGGGGTTATCTGGTTTTTAATCTTATGGAAGCTCTGATGGAGCCCCTGGTATGGAAAGAACTCAAGCGAACACTAAGAAGCGGTGAACTGGAGTACCACATCTATGATCCTTTTGGGGTCTTTGCTACCTCTTCACTTCGGCCGGAACCCATTCCACTCAAAGTTAAAATCCTGGCAGTAGGTAATCCCCTGCTCTATCACCTGTTGCAATTTTACGATGAAGATTTCCAGGAGCTGTTTAAAGTAAAGGCAGACTTTTCTCCGGAAATGGATGCAAAAGGAAATATGGAGATGGTGATGGCCAGATTCATTCAAAAACTGAGTAAAACCGACAATGTCAAACCATTTTCACCTCATGCCGTAGCTGAATTGATCAAGACTGCAGCCAGATTTACCGGAGATAAAGAGAAAATTACTTCACAGTTCAGCAAGCTTGCAGATGTGGCCAGAGAATCTTCCTACTGGGCACAAAAAAATGGTGCATCTGTGGTGCAGGTTGAACATGTGAGAACCGCTCTGGAGGAAAAAATATACCGCTCAAATCTTATCGCCGAACAGATGCGGGAATACATTGCCAATGGGACCCTCATTATTTCTATCAAAGGCTTGGCGGTTGGGCAGATAAATGGATTAAGTATAGTGCAACTGGGAGATTATGCTTTTGGCAGACCATCAAGAATTACTGTCAGTGTAGGCACAGGAGCTGCAGGTATCATAAATATCGAAAGAGAGAGTCGACTTAGCGGCAGCAGTTACGATAAAGCCTTGCTTATTCTGGAAGGTTATTTACGCAGGATATACGCTCAGAAACATCCGCTTTCGCTTTCTGCCAGTATTACCATGGAACAAAGCTATGGCATGGTAGAGGGTGACAGCGCTACTATGGCAGAGCTGCTTTGTCTTCTCAGTGCATTCTCCGGCATTCCGCTTCGTCAGGACATCGCTGTAACCGGTTCTGTTAATCAACTTGGAGAGGTTCAGGCTGTAGGTGGAGTCACACAAAAAGTTGAAGGTTTCTTTGATACCTGTAAACTGATGGGATTGGATGGGAATCAAGGAGTCTGTATTCCGGCATCAAACATCCGTAACCTTGTTCTTCGTAAAGAGGTGGTCGATGCGATTCATGACCGCATGTTTCACATCTTTGCTGTAAAAAATGTGGACGAGGCACTGGAACTTATGAGTGGTGTTCCATCTGGGTCAATAGATGAGGAGAATACTTTTCACTGGAAAGTTGACCAGCGACTAATAGAGATGCTGGAGTTAGTGAAGCATCACAGGGGAATTGCCATCGAGCGGGATTATCCCGGTTATCGTCCCTATCCAGAAGAAACAAGGGATCCCCGCCCCCGCTTTCCTGGAGATGAAGGAAAATCTGAACTTCATTTGTAATAGCCATGAAAAATACAAAAGAAATCACTGAAGGCATTCTCTTTATCGATTATTATCAACTCACCATGGCTCAGCTCTATTTTCAAACTGGTATCCATAGGAAAAAGGTTCAGTTTGATTATTTTTTTCGTAATTATCCTGATTATGGGGGACATCAGGCGGGTTACTGTGTTAATGCCGGTCTTCAATGGTTAATAGACTGGATGAAGAAGGTGTCATTTACACCAGATTCTATTCAGCTTTTAGCCACACTGCAAAGCAACACCGGTGAACCAATCTTTAAACCCGATTTTCTTGACTATCTTAAAAACTTCTCTATCTTTGACAAAATAAACCTTAGGGCCATTCCAGAAGGCAGAGTTGTACATGCGGTCGAACCACTACTGATTATTCAGGGTGAACTGCTTGCAACTCAGCTTCTGGAAACGGCTCTTCTAAACAACCTTAACTACCAGACACTCATCGCTACCAAGGCTTCCAGAATAAAGGAAGCAGGCAAGGGGCGACCGCTTATTGAGTTTGGTTTACGAAGAGCACACCATACCGGTGGCAATGCAGGAACCCGTGCTGCGCTGATCGGGGGTGCGGATTTCTCCTCCAATACCGGTATTTCATTTGAATTAGGCCTTCCGCCCAAAGGAACTCATGCCCACAGTATGGTTCAGGTTTTCCTGGCATCGGGAGAAGGAGAGCTGGAGGCCTTTAAGGCATACGCCAGAGCATATCCCGATGACTGCCTTCTTCTGGTTGACACTATAAACACCTTGGAAAGCGGTGTACCAAATGCTATCAGAGTGTTTGAAATGCTGCGTCGCGATGGACATCGGCCGCTGGGTATAAGGTTAGATTCGGGTGATCTTGCATATCTGGCAATACAAGCCTCACTGATGCTAGACAAAGCTGGTTTTGAGGACACCATAATCGTATTGTCAAATAATATCGATGAGATAGTTCTGCTTCAGATTATGCGGCAAATTAACGATGAAGCACCCAGGTATCAGGTTAATCCACAGAAGTTAATAAATCGGCTGGTTTATGGAGTAGGAACCAAACTGATTACCTCTCAAGGTAGAAGCGCACTGGACGGGGTCTATAAATTAACTGCGGTTAAAAATGGTGATGTCTGGTCTCCGGCATTAAAAATCTCAGATTCCACTCAAAAAACCACAATTCCCGGAAATAAACAGCTCTGGCGTATTTATGACAACAGAAAACTTGCAAATGCAGATCTGATAACTTTTGAAAACGAAAACCCCTCTGAAATACAGGAGATTATCCTGCATCATCCGTTTGATTCCGATATAAGCCGCACCATGAGAAAAAATGAAATCGCTTTTATAGAACCGCTTCTAGTGGACATAATCAAAGATGGAAAAGTCTGTTACTCTTTTGCTTCTATCGAAGAGTTACGACACACAAGAGAATCAGATCTGGATTATCTGGAACCCGGTGTCAAGCGAATCATTAATCCCCATCGTTATCATGTTTCTCTTAGCGACAGTCTCTGGAAACTCAGGGAATACCTCATCAACCAACAAAAGCATTACTGAAAAGGTTAATATTAACTTTAAAACAGGAGATACTTAGATGCGTACAGATGAGCAGATTCGGAATGATATCATTAGACAGCTCCAATGGGACAGTCGCATCAATTCCACAAACATTAATGTAGAGGTAAACCAGCATGTCGCCACCTTGAGCGGGAATGTCGGTTCATACATGCAAAAAACCGCCGCACAAATGGATGCATTAAGTATTGCAGGGGTAACAGAAGTACACAATCACCTCAAAATCATCAGCGATATCGCTTCCAGAAAATTTACCGATGAACAAATCGCCAAAAATGTAAAAACCGTCATCGCACTTAATCCGGTGCTCAATCCTGACACGCTGGAAATCAGAGTCGATAAAGGTATCGTTTTTCTGGGTGGCTCTGTTGATGAATACTGGAAAAAAATGCAAACCGAAGAAATCATTTTCGATGTCCCCGGGGTCAACGATGTAGTCAATACTTTATCGGTTGTACCAACTAATTCTCCCTACGACCAGGCGATCTCTGCAGATATCCTGTCTGCACTCCAGAGAATTCCCAATATTGACATTCAGAAAATCGATGTAACTGTTGATGGTGGAAGAGTAACAATTCATGGAAGTATACCAGACTGGTATGCCTATACTGCTGCACACAATGTCGCCAAATTCACTAGAGGAGTAACCGATCTTACCAATAAACTTGTTATCGCATAATTCCTGAATAATTATTAAGGAGAGTATTATGAGATTTTTACAGGTTGTTCTGATTATGAGCTTGTGGTCTGCATTCATTTCTAACAGTTTCTCTTCTGTTACATCAAAGATCCCTTACAAAGAAGATCAGTCTTTATTGCAGAAAAAGGCAAACAACACCGATACCATAAAAGAAAAAAGCAATTTTGCAAAAAATCGGGCAGTATCTTTTAGTACGGTTGGTTTTGGTCCTGCAAACATGAGACGATTCGGAAATGACAAACTGGCTTACAGTTTGTATGGTGGTAAATTCTGGTTTATTCAGGAATATTTAGGATTAGGCTTCATTGGTGATATTACATCGGACCTGGATGGTTCGCATCTGTTGGGAATAAGTATAGCATCCAATTATTACCCTTTAAAAACCGAAATCTCGCCTTATGCCGGAGCAGATATCGGATTGGCATTTGCCAGGGGAAACAGCAAGAATGCCTTCGGCTTTTCTCTGGGGACCTCCGCAGGAGTCATTTTTTTCAGAAGCGCCACAGTCCAGTTGAGTATGCAGTTCAAGGCAGCGATACTTCTGGATAAACTTTCTGATGGCTATCCGGGAAGTCTTCAGGCCAGACTGGGATTATTGTTTTGAGCTGTAAAGGTAAAATAATTAGATTCTAAACCATGGAATCGTAATTATAAACACTTGTCACCTGTCACTTCTGATCAACGATTCTTATGGAGCTTATCGCTTCGCCCCTTTACTCACAGGGCCTGTAGCTTTTTAGCCTTATCACCTTGTTGAATGGATACAGGCCCTCTAATCTAAAGAGTACATGAGTCCATCACCAAAGAATTGTCCAAATCAGGTCTTATTTATTTCCAAAGCTGATGTATCTGAGCCGTATTTTATATTCCTGTTGATTTGATGCTGATTTTTACTCTAAACAGGAAACACTATGGATCTTAATATAAGGTATAGGATTATTGCTATTGGCTGTATCGTTTGCAGTCTTTTTTCTGGATGCGCCAAATCACCAGATAAAGAACTGGCTGAAACAAAAGCTGCTATAAAAGCTGCTATAGATGCAGAAGCAGATAAATATATGAATAAAAATTTTCAGAATGTGCAAAAAGGTCTGGAAGCTGCAGAAGCTGAGATTGCAAAGCAGAAAAATTCATTTTTCCTGTCCCGCAAATACACCAATGCAACTAAACTCTTAAAGAAAACTACAGTTCTTGCCAACGAAATAGCCAGGGAAGCTCCAAGAGCAAAACAGAATATGGCTGAAACCGTGCGTAATAACCTGTCACTATCTGATGAACTGATAAAGATTACTTCCAATAATATTAAAAAATCTTCGGCTTTTAAAAACAAATACCTGATTGCTTCATTAAAAGCGGATCTTAAAACTGCAGAAGAAGCTGCTGACAGTGCTGAGGCTGCCCTTAAGGCCGGTGATATACTTGCAGCTTCAAATAATATAGGCCGATTTCAGGAGCTTATAACGCAGATCACTGAAAAAATCAGCTCCAATTCCACAATGGTTCAGTTTGATGAGGCAGAAGTGCAATAAAGCGGGCAAGTAACATAGAATATCAACTATCGGATATCAAAGTAAAGATACCACCAACATCTGAAATTACAAATATGAAATTGTATTGCCCCTATTGGGGACTTTAAAAGTCTCTTAATGTCACTGGTGAACTTTGAATCCCAAGTAATCTTCCTTTCCAGTCCTGAATTATAAAGCTTGGGATTTTGAAACTGATAACAAAGTAAATTTGACAAAGAGATCCCAGTAAATGTTTCTTTTCCCTACGATTAAATCGATACTATTTTACATGTATTCAGATTTTAATATGAAATAGCAAATCAACGTTTATTTTTGCAAAA
>CAYYNL010000076.1:15654-21098 GCA_964472925.1 uncultured Fibrobacter sp.
TCAAGTCAGACATGGTGTTGTAATCAACGTCAATTTGATACCGATTTTTCTGCTATCCTGGATTTGGGGAGTTAAAGCAGGCCTTTTAGTTATGCTCACAAACTCCCTGATATGTTCCGGCATCATAATTAAAATTATCACCCCGGATATAATCATAGGTATCGAAGCAGTGCAGGCTATGATCACCCATTTTTCTTTCGCCCTGGCAGTAGGCTCTTTCAGCACCCTTAACCGAAAACTTGTACACCAGATAGATGAACGGAAAAAGGCAGAAAAGCATCTACAGGAATATAAAAACCAGCTGGAGGAGATGGTTGAAACCCGTACAATGGAGCTGCAAAAGGCCAACGAAAGGCTTCGTCAGGTAGAAAAAATGGAAGCGATCGGACAAATGGCAGGTGGTATTGCTCACGATTTCAACAATCAGCTTACCATCATGCTTGGCTATACCGAGATTCTAATGAAAAGAATCAGGGAAGATACACAGGCAAAGCATTTTCTTCAGCAAATTTACCAATCCGGCAAGAAAGCCTCCGATCTTACAAAACAGCTGCTGGCATTTGCCCGTAAAGGAGTCTATGCGATGCAGACAGTGAATCTTAACGAGATTTCAACTGAGATAAAAAACTTACTTTCAAAACGAACAGATAAAAATATCACCATAGTTACCACTCTGAACGCAAAAACTCCTTATGTGTGGGGAGGAATTAACCAGTTGCAAAGCGCCATTCTTAATCTGGCGCTAAATGCCTGCGAAGCAATGGAAAATGGTGGAGTCCTTACCATTAAAACCGATGACTTAAGAGTAGACCAGCAATTTCTTCTTTCCCATTCCTTAAATATAAAGCCAGGTGATTATGTCTGTGTCGCGGTTTCTGACACCGGAACCGGAATGAATGAAGAGGTCAGGAAGCATCTCTTCGAACCCTTCTTTACCACAAAAAAAGAAAACAAAGGAACCGGAATGGGCCTGGCAGCGGTATATGGCATTGTAAAAAGTCATAAGGGAGCAATACTTGTGGAAAGCGAGCCACAGAAAGGGTCTACCTTCACCCTTCTTCTTCCACAGACATCAAAAATTATCACTAGCAATGCTGCCAACAGCATGAGTTCTGTTCCCTTCAGTAAAAATGTAAGTATCCTGATTATTGACGATGAAAAAAAGGTGGCAGTCACTTTAAAAGAGATGCTATATGAACCAGGTTTCAGTGTAAATTTGGCCTTTGATGGAAAAGAAGGAATAGAAATTTATCGCAGATACTGGCAAAATTTCGACCTGGTAATTATAGATATGATAATGCCCGGCCTTGATGGTCTTCAAACATTCAATGCACTAAAGGAAATCAATCCGGAGATAAAAGCCATTATCCTCTCAGGATACACACTGAACAAAAAAATTGAGCAAACCCTTGAAAATGGAGCCAAAGCATTTCTGCAGAAGCCCTGCACCAGAAACGAACTCTTATCTCATATTAAATTTGTTCTGGATCAAAAAGCCGGTGTCCTCCCCCAATAGCCGATTTTTCAGTATAAAATCCAGGATTGATTTCCTCCTTCTCTCAAGCTATTTTTCCAGTTCAAAATTACTGTCCTTTTTTGTTTTAACGTTTTTTTATCCTAAAAACTGCAGTAGGTGACGATGAAGAACCGTAAGATATTGATGCAGAAAGGCTTGAAGTCCTTGAAGGTTTTATCTACTGGTGATAAGACCGAAAGGACTTCAAAGCCTTTATGCGCAATAGATTACGTGTTATTCACGTCTATCTACTGCGGTTTTTAGGTTTATAGCAAAAGGAAGCGCTTAACCATGCAAAACGAAATTGAAAATCCCATCCCCGCTCCTGTTCAGGAGTTTTATGAACTGTATAAACAGAATTTTTCCAGCATTTCTTTCCCTGACATAAATCTGGAAGTTCTGGATAAGCTGATTAGTGATGTCCACGAAAAAATGAACGCTCTCGAACAGGCCCGCGCCCTGCTTGATACCGCTCAACAGAATCTTGAAAACAGCCAAAACGAACTGTTTCAAAAATCGATGCGGGCTTTGGCCTATGCCAAAATATACGCCGAAGACCAGGAAGATCTTTTTAAACAACTCTCAAACCTCAATCTGGCTAAAACCAGCCGCTCATCTAAAAAAAGCAGCTCTGAACCTGTTGAAGGGAAACGGACAAGAAGCAAAAAGCAGGAAAAAACTGAGGCTGCAGAAGAAACACAATTGGCGGAAACTGAAATCTGATTTGATTAAGCGGCAAAGCCGCGAAAGCAGGAAGGCACGATAGTGCCTTTACTAAACATCTGGCTCCACTGGCTTAGCCAGTGGTTTCCTGAAAGCCAGAATAAATTATCGAAGTGCAAACCCGGAATGCACTAATTCACTGAAATGCCAATTCATAAAAATCTGGTACTGCTAAAAATTAAGTACCAGATTTCCCTCCGATAAATTACCGTTTTGAGCGATGCTTACCGTTAAAAATTCAGCAACCCTTATGATCGTTTAATCAGACAGACCGAATCAAGACGAAGGCGGGCATTATTAAAGGTCCTTGTAAGCTGAGCAGATTCTTCTTCAATCTGCTGAAACTCTTCCTCAGTGATTTGAGCTCCCAAGTCTGAGAGTCTTTTTAAACGGTTCGCCTCTGCATCGTAGAATTGCTTCATTTCCGTTATTGCATTTTCTATATATGGTCTCATTTTCTTTTGTGCAATTATGGACGAGGTTTCAAGCATTGATGGAATCAAAACAGTGCTGAACTCCCGATTGGACAGAAGCGGCTTTATGGAACCTTTTTTTAATACCCCGGAAGTCCTGGCCACCAGGTAATCGGCAGTCACCTCTTTTCCAAGGTGGTTTACTGCAACCCTGAGAGGTATTGGAGGTAAAAAACGATCTGAATTGAATTGAGCAGAGCTAATACATTCCAGAATATAGACACATTCCAGAACCAGCTCTTTTCTTTTGGGATCAGGCCACAATGCAAAAGCGCTGGAACCATACTCAGAGGAGAGAAAAAGATCTAATGCACCTGTGACCATGGGATGATCAATCGTGAGAAACTCGATATCATCCCTGAAAAGAGCGGTTTTGCGATCATAGGTAATTACCGGCCTTTCCTGGCGAGGTAAAGGAAATGCATGATCTGTGACATACTCTGTTACAAGTGCCCATCTGTTCTCCCCCGCATCTTCAACTGCAACCCCATAGTGTAGTAACAGCTTATCCATCACAGATTGAGCCCTGGTGTGGGCATCCTCATACTGAATCTCATTAACCAGTTCTCGTGCCGTCTTTGGCTGAAACGATGCCAGCTCAAGAAGTCTGTCTCTTTTACTGAAAAGCTCTTCGGTAAGTTTCCTGCATCTATCTTGGGTCTCTTCAATAATCTGATCTACCTTTTTTTCATCGGCTGTATCACCAGACATCAGTAAAAGCGATTTCAATTTCGGTTGCATCTCTTCAAAAACTGCTGCTGCTGCCGCAACATTATTAGCCAGAGCATCAACACCCTGGTGATACCACCTGCAAAGGATATGCTGAGCAGAGTTTAATATATATGGAATATAGAGATTTATCTGGTTGAGTTGTCCTATTCTATCCAGCCTTCCGATTCGCTGCTCCAGAAGCTCCGGGTTAAAGGGAAGATCAAAGAGAATAAGATGACTGCAGAATTGAAGATTACGGCCTTCACTGCCAATATCGGAGCTGATCATCACTCTGGCTCCTGCTTTCTCTGCAAACCATGCGGCATTTCTGTCTGCCTGGATCAGAGTCATCTCTTCATGAAACAGGGCGATATCTATGGCCAGATGCTTCTGAAGAGCCTGCTGTATGTCGATTGCTTTTTCTTTAGATGTGCAGATAATCAGAAATTTAGTATCTGGTAAATTCTTCAGAAGCTTAACAATAGCCAATATCCTGGGGTCATCATTTTCGATAGTGCAATGTTGGAAAGAATCCGAAATGTCTTTGGCTATCTCTTTTTTCAACCGTTCTTTACAATGCGATTCTGCTTCCAGGGCGATAAGATTTACTTTCCTTTTGGGGAACCCTTTAATGGTTTTTCTGGTATTACGGTACTGTACCCTTCCCACAGCATAAATATCAATCAGTTGTGCCAGTGTAAGACTTTTTATTCTCACTCTGGATTCATCCATGGCAGGAATAAGTTCAGCTATCTTTTCCGGTAAGACGATCTGAATATCATCTGGGGAGACAGTGTCCAGGTTTATTCCATGAACATTTATCCATTTATCGATATAATCGGAGAGAAGCTGCAGGCGTTTTATTTCCTTCAGATAATTCTCATAGGTGGTGTATCTTTGCGGATCAAGCAGTTGTAAGCGTGAGAAATGGTCCTTTCTTCCATACTGTTCCGGAGTAGCCGATAAAAGAATCAATCCATCAGTTTTCGCTGACAACTCTTTTAGCAGGGCAAATGAGGGACTGTTCAACCTGAGATGATGTGCTTCATCGACTACTACCAGGTCCCATTGAGCATTCACTGCAGCTAAAGAAAAGACCGGTTTACTAAGCAGGAGATCTATACTGCAGATAAACTGTTGTTCTTCTGTGAAAGGGTTTTCTCTTTGGGCATCAGCTCCAAATTCGGGGGTGAATATCCGGAAGTTATGGTTGAATTTACGAAGTAATTCAACAAACCATTGATGAACCAGGGTGTGAGGAACCAGTATCAATACCCTTAATGCCCGTCCGGTAATCAGCAGCCGATGAATTACAAGACAGGCTTCGATAGTTTTTCCTAATCCGGTTTCATCGGATAATAAAACTCTGGGACACCTCCTTTTGGAGGCATTTTCTGCTATAAACAGTTGATGTTCAATCAGGTCTACTCTCCCCCCGACAAAGCCTCTGACATTTGAGTTTCGGATAGCAGCCTGGTGCTGAAGCATCTCAAAACGGAGATTAAAAGCTGAGGGCGTATCCACTATTCCAGCCAGTAACCGTTTATCTGGAGCTGAAAAACTGACAGTATCAGAAATCTGATCTTCACTGATTAAAGCGTCTTCACACTGATACTGGATAAAACCATTCGGTAATTCATTAACTTCCACAATCCGGTGTTTTTTGCCCTCTTTATCCTCGATCATTTCTCCTGCCCTGAAAGTTATTCTTCGAAGCGGAGCGGAAGATGCAGCATACTTTCTGGTCGACTTATGAGCACTGAATTCTATTTCAACATATCGATTATCACAGGAAGTCACCTTGCCCAGGCCAAGTTCAGGTTCAGTTTCACTAACCCAGCGCTGTCCAATGCAAAATCGTGTAGCCATTTAAGTTTCCGCCTTTATTATTGTAGTTACATTCAGACAGTCCGAAAATAAAACGTGCACCAATGTGTTGCCCATTTCACATCTGTATCCCTTCTGTATCCATATCCAATATGCACCATGTTTGCCAAATGCTAAGATAGTGCACTCTTTAA
>CAYYNL010000077.1:0-20409 GCA_964472925.1 uncultured Fibrobacter sp.
AATTATTATTCAGAACTGAAAAAATCTGAATACGCATCTCAAGAATACCTTCAACATATACAACTAATAAAACTGAAAAACCTGGTAGAACATTTTTGCAAAATTTACCCTTTCTATAAAGAGTTGATTAGTAATAAATTGGATTTTCATTCTTTGTCTGATCTTAATTCTTTACCTGTGTTAACTAAACAAACAATCTTAAACAATATCGATTCGATTTCAAAATTTGCCGGTTCTAGTTTTATTGATAGCACATCGGGTTCTACCGGCACGAATTTCACTTTCTACCATTCTTGTGAATCCAGATGTGCCCGCAGTGCTAGTATCAAATATGTTTATGAACTTGTAGGCATAGATTATTATAACGACCGAAAAGCAATTATATGGGGACATAGTCCTGGAAATTGGAAAAATAAATTAATGCAGAATTTTCAAAGGCTATTAATAAATACTAAAATTCTAGATGGCTATGGTATTGATGACCAGATATGTGTTAAATATCTATCTTTCTTAAAACATTGGAAACCGGTTCTTTTACAAGGTTATCCCCATCTTGTATATCAATTATCTCGAGCCGGATTAAAGTACAATATTCTGCCACCTAAGATTAGTAAAATTATTCTTTCTGGAGAACAGACGTTTGAGCACCAAAAAAATTTAATCGAAAAATACTTTAATTGTGAAGTTTTCGATAGATATGGTTCACGTGAATTCAGCTGTATCGCCCATCAATGTTTGGAAAAATCAGAGCTACATGTTCTCCCTTTACGATTTATAGTCGAAGAATTTCATGATGGTGAATTACTTGTCACCGACTTAGATAATAAATCTACCCCTTTTATTCGCTATAAAATAGGTGACGGTGGAAAAGTTAAATGGAAAAAGTGTAAGTGTGGCCGAAATACGCAAGTTATTTCAAATTTACAAGGTCGATTTAATGATGTAATTATTTCGCCAAATGGTAAAATACTTCCTAGCCAATTTTGGACAGTTTTATCACGCAATAATCATATTAAAGGAATTAAAGAAATGCAGATCATACAAGATAGCATCTCTCATGTTGAGATGCGAATTGTATCAGATTCCGATTTTTCTCACGACACCAAAGCATCTATTATTAAAGCTGTCAAACAATTAGTCGGAGATGATTTAACGGTTTCTATTTCCAATGTAGCTCATATTGAACACACCTCAGCGGGGAAAAGAAAATTTATTATCAATAACGTAAAGGAGCTACTCTTTGAATAACGATATTCCCATTTTCATGTATCATTCTATTGCTCCCAGAACTGGAAGGGTACCATTAGACTTTCTTTCTTTTACAGAAGATGAATTCCGTTCTCATTTGCTTTATTTAAAGAAGAACAATTATTTAACATTAACACTTTCAGATCTTTGGAAACTCGATAAAGATATTATTGATCAAGATAAACAGCGTTTTGCAGTTATCACTTTTGATGATGGTTATCTTGATAATGGATTGACTGCTTTAAAAATCCTTCAGGAATTTAATATGACAGCCACTATTTTTATCAATCCTGATTTTGTGGATAATTCAAACGAAAATAGATTACATGTCACAAATGACTCATCCTGGGGGTATCTTAATATTCACGAAATCAAATCACTCGCTGGAAAGAACATCTTTGATTTCCAATCCCATACAATGAGTCACAACCATGTATTTGTTTCTGATAAGATAATTGATTTTTACAGCCCGGATAAATTCAATAAATATTACTGGCTCTCATGGCTCCTTTTTCCAGACCTCAAGTCTAAATGGATGGAGCAAATGGACAAATTGTCTAAAATGATTCCTGCTGGCTATCCAATTTTCGAAAACCATAGGGCTCTTTCTGGAAAACAGTTTCTGCCTGATTCTGATTTTATTAGTTTTTCTATAAATAAATACAAATCTTGCTCTGTGTCTATCGAATATTTAAACAATAGTACTAATAAGAAAGGTAGATTTGAGGAAAATACTGAATACGATGCTAGAATTCAATATGAGATTGGAGAATCTAAAACCTTTATAGAAGATATAACCAATAAAACAGTCGACTTCATTTGCTTTCCAGGTGGTACATATACTACCGAATGTTTAGAGTGGGCTAAACGATTTGGATTCAAGGCTTATATGGCCTCAAGCAAAGTCCAAGTAAAAAACAATCTTGAAGCACTTAAAAGACACCGTGAAAATAATCTTGTTTGTTTGAAAAGGATCAGCATTTCAAAAAACTATCCATCTTTTTTTAAAAATAAAATGACAGATTATCTGTTATGCAAGCTGAAAGTCGAACAGTTTCTTAAAAAGAAAATCTACTTTTTACAATTTCTCAGAAAATTCAGAGACATTTTTCAACGCATATTTTAGCCTTATTCTATGGTCCATATCACACACATAATTACCGGCCTATACGTTGGGGGAGCTGAGAATATGTTGTTAAAACTACTCACCCAATTTAGTAAAAAAGATATAAAATGTTCAGTAATTTCATTGCTGTCATTAGGTCCTTTAGCTTTACAATTAAATTCTTTGAATATTCCTGTTTACTCTTTAAATATGAACAGATCGTATATCCATTCCTTTAGTTCACTCTTTATGCTTGGCCGATTATTAAATCACCTTAAGCCGGATATAATTCAAACTTGGATGTATCATGCTGATCTTATTGGAGGAATCGCGGCTAAATTGTTTTTGAAGAACACTCCTGTAATTTGGAACATTAGACACAATGTTATTGAAAAAAGTATAGATAAAAAATTAACTCATTTTATTAGTAGAATTTGTGGACTTCTTTCTGCTTATGTTCCAGAATTAATCATATGCTGCTCTAATTCAAGTATTACCAATCATCAAAAATATGGATATAACATTTCAAAGTTAATGATTATTCCAAATGGATTTAACTTAGATAAATTTAAGTTCGATGAATCAATAAGAACTTCAATACGTGATTCAATGGGAATCACTGATAAAGAAATCGTGATTGGTATGATAGCAAGATTTCACCCACATAAAGATCATCGAAATTTTATTAATGCCTGCAGCATATTGATAAAGCATCTTTCATTTTTACGAATTATTTTGATAGGCGACAATGTTTCACCAAAAAATATTGAATTAAATAATCTTCTTCTTGAAAACAAATTGCATGATAAAACTTTCCTGCTAGGGAGAAGAGATGATGTCGCTCACTATTTGTCTGCATTTGATATTGGGGTTTTGTCATCTAGTGGTGAAGCATTTCCTAATGTACTAGGCGAGATGATGGCTTGTGAATTACCCTGTGTCACAACAGATGTAGGGGATACAAAAGAGATACTAGGTGATTGCGGATTAGTTGTACCTTCAAAAGATCCTATAAAATTAGCAAACGCTATTTTACAACTTGCATTAAAATCATCCATATCAAGACGCGAACTTGGGAAAAAGGCACGTCAACGTATTTTGAAATTTTACAACATTGAAACAATTTCTAATAAATATCTTAGTTTGTATTATGATGTCCTTAAAAAATATAAAACCCAGTTAAAATAAATATTTTTATCCTACAGCTGTTACTCATGAACAACACCAAACTTTTTTTCATAACCACCGTTCCAGAAACAATTTATCTCGCCCTTGAAGAGCAGATTCCATATCTTTTAAAGCATGGATATGATGTGTCCACTGTTTGTTCGAAAGGCTGTTGGACAACTATTTCTGATATCAGAACTAAATATGGAATAAAAGCTTATCGAGTGGATTTTAAGAGAGTTTTCTCTCCAATTCATGATTTACTTTCATTATTACATATCACCATATTATTGCTCTGTCTGCGCCCGAAAATCATTCATGCCAGTACACCAAAAGCTGCTCTTCTTTCCATAATAGCAGCTAATATTGCGAAAATTCCACTAATAATTTATCACAACCGTGGTATCATTTATCAGAATAACAAGGGCATCACCAAATTATTCTGGCATAATGTTGAAAGAATACTCTGCTTTCTTTCCCACATTGTAATTGTTAATAGTAACTCAAATCGCCAATATCTTCAAAAGTACAACTTATGCCCAAATTCAAAGCTGCATCTGCTTGGTTCCGGATCCAGTCATGGTATAGATTCTATTAAATTCAGCCCTTCAAATGTGACTATATCAGAAAAAGAAAACCTGAGGCGCAACTTGAACATCTCAAATACCAATGTTGTTTTTGGTTTTGTAGGCAGAATTGTCAAAGATAAGGGGATTATTGATCTTGCAGAAACATGGAAGAAATTATTAAAAATGAATATCAATGCACATCTGGTCCTTGTGGGGCCAATGTCTGAACCCAGGGACACTATTCCTCCAGATTGTCTGATGTATCTAAAAAATACTCCATCGATACATCTATGCAGTGATGCCAAAAATGCACGGAAATTCTACTCAATTTTTGACATTTTTGTATTTCCTTCCTATAGAGAAGGGTTTCCAAATGTTGTACTTGAAGCTGGTGCGATGGAAATCCCGGTAATTACAACAGATGCATTAGGATGCATCGATTCGGTTGTGGATGGAGTAACCGGATTGATTTACAAAACTGGAGATCAGAAGGCACTTGCCAATCTGATGTATAAATTGTATGTTGATCCTGTATTAAGAAAAAGATTAGGAAAACAGGCTCGTGAACACATTATTAAATATTATGATCCCATGATTTTATGTGAAAGTCTGCATTCACTTATTGTTAATTTTAATCAATCTGCTGGAATACTGCCAAAATCGGAGCAAAAAAGATGAACCGATTTACAATTAATGTCAACTGCCCGCTTTGTAATGAAAGTACAAATACTCCATAT
This sequence comes from uncultured Fibrobacter sp., assembly GCA_964472925.1. Classification (GTDB taxonomy): domain Bacteria; phylum Fibrobacterota; class Chitinivibrionia; order Chitinivibrionales; family Chitinispirillaceae; genus JAAYPC01. Next base: position 4,827 of record CAYYNL010000077.1, read on the forward strand.
CGTTTTGAACAAAGAGTTGTAAATGAGCAAAGTGTTTCGTTGGGATTAAACCAATGCAAGAAATGTAAACTTCATTACATTTCACCCAGATTAAACCAGAATGCTATTTCAAACCTCTACAATAAAGAATACCATTCAAAAACTGTAAGTGGTGCCTATAATGTGGACCAGACCGTTTCGATTAAAGAGTATCAAAAGTTTAAATCTTATCTATTAAAAATGCTTCCTGAAGGAGGACTCGTTCTTGATGTCGGTTGCGGTGTGGGCAATATGCTCAAACAAATCAGAGATTCTCAACAGTTTATATGTTCAGGTGTCGAGATCTCCCATGATGCAGTAGAAAGAGCCAGAAAAGATGGATTTAACGTCTTTGAAGGAAATTTGTTAGAAGCTAAACTGAAAGAGGAATCTTTGGATGCAGTCATTCTTTTATATGTTCTTGAACACGTAAGTAACCCTCTGGAAGTACTTAATGAAATCAACCGCATTTTAAAGAAAAAAGGTTTTTTATTTCTTGCAGTACCAAATTATCGCTATCTGAAAATTGCATTTGATAATGTTCTTTCCCGGTTATTACTTAAAAATCCTTCTATTCATCCTGAAGAACATCTTCAGAATTTTACACCTGTAACCATAAGAAAAATACTGCAAAAAGCAGGATTTGAAATCATTGAGGAGAATTGTGCCAAACCTCTTTCAATTGGAAATTTTGCTGCCAGGATGTTTAAAAATATTATGTATTTTTTTGTTAAAACCTTATCGGTTTTAGGATACAACATAGGAGGAATCCATATAATTGCCCGCAAAAACTAAGTTTGATTGCTTACTTACTTATGGCTGGGTCCGTTCCACCTATGCCGCGCTGGTCAATCTTGCTCAAAAAGGTCTGAGCGTTGCGATAGGAGACAGTACCCGAATCGGCATGAGTCAATTCTCCAAGTACTCAAAAAAAGTATTTAAATACACCAGTTTCTTAGCCGATAAGTCCCGATTCTTAAATGATATCTGTGACATTCTTGAAGCAGCCACACCTGCAGTGTATCTGCCTTCTCATGATGAAACAGAGTTGATTTCAGAGCATATTCATACCTTTCCCTCTCAAACACTGATACCAATCCCTTCCATTAAACTGTTACAAATTGCCAACAACAAATCCGAATCTCAGGCATTGGCCCAGCAAATCGGTTTACTAACCGCGACAAGAGTAAATTATGAAACTCCTGAACAGCTATTGAATCTGATTGGTGCATCCAGAAAGATGGTCATCAGGACCCGTAAAGGTAATAGTGCAAAAGGAGTTTATTATGCAAACGGTCCGGAGCAGGTTTACCAGACTGTAAAATCGGTTATTGAAAAATACGGATGCACAAAGGAGAGATATCCGGTTGTCCAGGAATATGTTTGCGGAGAAGGATGGGGTGTTTCGTGTCTTTACTGGGAAGGTAAAAGAATAGCACATTTTACCCACCGAAGACTTCGGGAAAAGACTGCCACCGGAGGAACAAGTACTTTACGCGAGCATCAACCGAATGAATTATTGGAAAACATGGCATTCCATCTTCTGGACAAACTTGGTTGGCATGGTTTAGCAATGGTTGAGTTCAAATATGATCCTATAGAAAACAAGGGATATTTTATCGAGATAAACCCCCGTATGTGGGGCTCCATTCATCTGGCAATAAGTGCCGGTGTCGAATTTCCCTATCTAATTTACCTGTGCGCAACCGAAGGTCCTGAATCTGCACTGTGTTACTTTTCTAAATGCAAAATCCGATATCCCTGGCGCTCCCGATGGTATCTGGGGGATTGCATTATTGCTGCAAATAAAATATCACATCTAAAATTCAAAGACTTTTTAACCTGCCTTGTTCCTGGTAATACCGATACTTACGACGACCTTTGTTTCTCAGATCCATTGCCATTTTTAGGGGAAATTCTTTATTATGGCACTAATTTTATCCGACATAGAAGTACCAATCCGATTCAGGATGGAATGATAGGATAATTCCTGCATTAAATTTTCCAGTAATAACTACCTCTTTCCACAGTTCTCTGCCCCGCACTACCATACTCTTAGAGACCTAAAAGGGAGTACTATCTCGGCACATTCGATGCCCTGTGTTGAGATAGAATCAATTGAATAATGACTCCTTCCCTGCCAATACCATCACCCTCACTCCTTTAATCCCTTTCATTTTCCCCATTCTTTATTATATTAGTAGCATAACCAAATATTACTTAGGCGCTTAAATATGATTTTGAAAATGAGATACATAGGAATAAATCATGCAGTTACCAACTTTGTTTTCTTATAAATCAGTAAATAAATTGCTGAGTTTGCAAAACTTCATTTTTTTTCTGCTAACACTGACTCATCCAACTCTTAGCACGCCATCTATCGAACAATTACAAGTCCAAATTCAGCTTATCGACCAAAAAATCCTTTCTACTCAGTCTAATATTTCTGTATGTAATAACACTCTAAGCAAATTAACCCAGGACAGCATTACTACCATCTCAGGCTATCAAACCAACGCTCAAAAGAATAAAGCTCCTTTGACTGACCTCGAAAAAGAAATCGCAGCCATATCCCAGAAACTGAACCTGATCAATAAAGAGATCTATAAAGCAAAACAGGATAGCGCTCAAACAGCTCAAAAACTGGACTCCCAGATAGTCTCTTATAATCGAGAATCTACCAGACTTCAGCAGCTCATTTCTGCCGCTTCCAACAGCATAAAATCGATGACAGAACAGCGCAATCAATACATAAAAACCGCATCCCTAACCAACAACAACGCTCTGACAGCACTCAACGCAGAAAACGCCAAGATTGATCTTCTCTTATCTAATTATCACAATGAGCTTTCAAACCTCAAAATAAGAGTGGCAAAACTTAAACAGGACTCCATAAATATAACCATGCAATTACAGAATAATCAGGTACTTGCATCAAAAGACCTGAAAAAGCATGACAGTCTAATCGATATCACCAACCGCCAGGTTCAGATTGCATCCAACCAGCTCTCACAGGTAAAAGCTAAAAGAAACGACTTTATAAACTCCAATAACCAGATACTTCAAAATTATACTGCACAGCGAGCCAAAATTATATCATCCGAAGGTTTGATCTCTGCTAATCTTACTAAATCCCAAAACGAATACAATCAGATCCGCACCAGCCTCAGTGCAATCATTTCCAAATATGAAAGTGGGAAAGCACCTCTAATAAAAAAGGTCAGAGAGATCGATTCAATCCTTAATATCAGAGAGATGCAAAAAACATTATGGGCAGTGATGGATGAAAAATGGTCTTTAGACAGTGCAATAACTGCCAAAAGAAATGAACTGGATGAGATAATTCAACAGGCAGCCCAGAAAAGAAAAAACGCCATGAAATTAACCGAGGCAAAAGAAGCCGAACTTAATGCTCTTCTTGGCAAGCTGGATCAATGCCTGGGAAAACCAGGAGTGAAACAAGCGGCCTCACAGCTAAACAGCCTGACATCTTCACAGAAGAAAGCACGTATAGCAGAGGTTCGTTCAAATATTGACAAAGATATCACCAGACAGACTACCCTTAAACAACAGGCGCTCCAAAACTTAACAGCTTACGAAAAGAATAATCCAGCCACCAGTAATCCTTCCGTTCAGAAGTTACAGCAGTTAGAGCAGAGTATCATGACTCTTCAGAATCAAAAAGAAGCCCTTAACAGACAAAAAGATTCACTGGATGCCATGATTGCTTCGCACTCACAAAGCATGAATAAGTCGGATGCAGAATTTCAAAAAGAAATCCGTGCACTGGACAGTGCACTTTCATTACACTCCCAAAAAAGCATCTCCCTGTCCTCACAACGCGCCAAAGCCCTGCAAAATCATTCTCTCTTACAAAAAAAGGATCAGGATTCTCTTAACAAAATTATAATAGAACTGAAAAACATAGATAACCGGAATGTCACTATTAACCGTGAAATAGCTGCTTCCAACAATCGTAAAGAACAACTGAGACTTGAAATAGTAAACTTATCACAATCATTCGAACAGCAAAAATTGCAGGCTAGTGAAGCAGCTCAGAATCTTATCGGTCATATTGCTCAAAAAGAGCAGGAACTATCTATGCATTCCAATCAATTGCAGCTATTGTCTAGCCAGCATAACGAGACAGTCCAGCAATATCAGTCTTTACTTAACACAACTAAAAATTCTATTCAATCACTGAACAGCCAGCTTTTTACAGTTTCCGCTCAGTACCAGAACCTGAAAAAACAACAAAACGATCTGAATTCCCAGTTATACGCTTCAGAGCAAGGGCTGTCCCAAAAAATATCCCAAATAAACGCGGCAAAAATTACTACAAAACAACAACTGCAGAAACTTCAATCAGAATTGCAAATGTTAAGTAATCAAAAAGCCCAATTAACTGTAACTCTCAATGAAGAAAAAAAACAGCAAAAAATAACAGCAGCCACATCTTACAATTATCAAAATTCTCCTGTTGTATATCAGCCCCCAGAACCGTCTGTTAAAACTGCTTCTGTCGAGAGTTCTATTCCTGTACAGGTACAACAGCCTCAGGCATTTATACCTGAACAATCCAAATCCATACAACAGTATGATAGCCTGATAAGGATAAGAGAGCAGGAACTTCAAAGGCTACGCGCTCAGCGTGATAAAACATTACAGGAAAATCTGATACAACAAAAAATGTCAACCACTGTCATCCAGACTCCACAGTCTTCACAACCTACCACGGTAAAAGCCGCGCAACTACCAAGAGAAATAAATGAACATCAGATCATGTCCCAAAAGATAATTGAACAGATCTATACTCTTCTGGGAGAAGAGAAAAAGTCCGATGCATACCGGCTATTCACCTCAAATAAAAAGTTTCTGGAGACTACAGCGCCGGTAGAAGCGATAAGAATTCTTGAAGCATCCTTTGATGGCATGCAGACTGGTTCAAATCCAAATAGCTGGTAATTATTTCAAGAGCACTTAGGTGAAATACCCGGCAGAATATTTGGATCTTGTCCCTTTCGCGCGGCTAAAATTCTTAGTTCCTCAATTAGTAAAGTATTATTCTGTTGGGCCCGTTTCTTTAAAGCAGGCAGGGATTCCTTTATAGCGTCCATTATTCTCTGCCTCTGATCCCATGCTTTATCGATAAAGGTAATAATTCTTCCGGAAGTAATATTTTCAAAGGGGGGCATATCTAACCCCATCTCTTCAAGGAAACCAACAATTTTACCGGAATAAGGAAGAGGGACAAATGGTATATGTTGCAAAGCTGCGAATATAAGAAAATGAAGTCTCATACCTACAACGAAATGGAACTCTTTCATTATTTTCATGATCTGATCAGGAGTATATTCAGCGTCAAGTACGCTCACAAATTGAGGCCACACCATTTTTTCGATTACCGCATAAGAATGATGTAAGTCAAACAAGGTTTTCCTTTCCATAGGAACGAATACAATCTGGGCATTGTAGCGTTCTATAAGATAGTCTGCTGCATCAGCAATAAATCGATGGTAATGCTCAACTTTCAAATCAGGAGCAGCTCTTCCTGGCTCGCGTACCGACATTCCAATGAGATTTCTACCTTTACCAATACCAGCTTTTTCCAGTCTGTCAGATGGGGCAGGATCGGGCTGCAGATTAAAGGCAGGGTCTGCAGTTACTACAATTTCCCTATGAACCCCGATATCCTCAAGCAACCTGAATGATGGTTTATCTCTGACAGTGATAATAGAAGCATAGTTGAGGACCTCCCTTACCAGCTTCTGCGATTCCGGATCATTCAAAGGCCCAGCTCCAACCGCATAGAACATTATGGGCACCCCTTTTTCATAGGCAATCTGTGCTTCCCTCAAGTAGATCTTTACATCATAATCATACAGAATTCCCCCTCCTCCCACAATTAACACATCCAGATCCTTAACCACCAGCTCAGATTCTCTTCGACTTAACGTCCTGACTGGAACACTCTTCTCAACGTTATGCCTTTTATATGTATCTTCCGGATCACGACTGAATACGGTAATCTCTGCATTAATAGAGCTTCGGATCTGTGCAATAATAGACTGAAGTATCGCTTCATCCCCCATGTTCATCCCACCGTAAGAGCCTGTTATACCGATTTTTACTGTTTTAACGTTTTCTATCATAACAATACCCCCTGCTTCCCGTTTATACTTTTGCAGCAGCGATATTAAAAACGGCACAATTATATTTAGACCTGATTGAAAAGAATAACAATTAACGATCAATTATTATACCAGCAGAAAAATGAGATAATCTCCCAATTACATGAGGGGCGCTTCAAGCGCGGGGGATTGAATAATTGGTTACTGGGATTTGAAGATCAGACAATCCTTTTTCCAATCGACAAAATGCTACCGGAAAAATTTAAGAGAAGTAAGCTGCATCTGCTATGGACGATGTTTCAAAAAAAAGCAGATACAGCAGATGGCAGATGCTTTTTCATTTTGAACGTTTACATAATTTTAGTTTACCTGATGAGTAAATGCATACAATTCGACAGTATTGCTTTTCACCTGTATCCTCATGGTTATCTGAGGTTCTGCCTTCCGCGCTGAATATATAATATCATCTGCATATTTTTCATTCAAAGCATCAATCCGAAAAGAGGACAATATTGACGATGGAGCTATTTTGCGGTTATAATAATTAACCAGTTCTGCAGAGTAGTCTGGCTGTTTCAAATGGGATTTTTCGCCAGGTTGATCCCTGGTTGCCACAATAAGGTAACCTTCAATAACACCAGATACTTTAAATAAAAGAGTTGTGGTATTGTTAATGTGTTCTTCATCTGAGTTCTTTCCATGAGCGCTTATGAAAGATTCAAGTACCCCCAGAAAAGTCGCGATAAAATTACTGACATCTTTTACCAATTGTTTGTCAATCATCAAAAGCCAATGTCCTTAAACATTTTACTAACACAAATTACTGGCCAACATCTTTTGGTTATAAAATAGTATTCGACCTCTATGATCAAATATTGCGCATGTACTGGACTAATCTGTTTTTTTAGAGAAACCTCCCTTAACATTTTATGGTGATTACATAACTGAATCAATCCCAGGTATCAGTGCCAAAGGATGCCAGAAATAAATTACTTACAACTGTCCACATCTGTTTCCAAGGGTACACCAGTATCCGGAAGCTTCTTAACCTTCAATACCATATATTTCTACTTCAGAGTACATGATTACCTCTTTAGGAAGTTCCAAACGATCTACCATCTGACCTTTTAATTTTCTTCAATCGTTGGCTAAATCTTATATGAAGTGGATCACATTTTTTTCTGTTTAGGCAATATATTAGTGCGGGCACCCGAATTGAAACCGATAAGGAGGGGCGAAACCAGAATTTTCATCCAAACTGTTTATATCTGTTCTGCCCAATAGAAAATTGGGAGTTAATTCCTTCTCTGTTGCTTTCTAAAATATCAGCCATAAAATGTGTATGTTAGTAAAATATTAGTACTACATAATTAAAATGTTTTTCATTAATGTCTTTAAGACATCAAAAGGCTATCCATATATGGTGATTATTAAGATTTTGTTATTTAGAATTTCTTTTTCCATAATGATGTCAGCTATTATTATCTTTATACGTACTAAATAATCTAAGAGCACCATTGAAAGTTCAAGTCCGATTTTTGCAGGAAGGATACTGGCCGATATGCTGATCTATAGACAGGAATCTCTTCAAAGGGATATCGATCGAATTAAAGAGCATGTCTTCAAAATGTCTCAACAGGCTAAAAGAGCACTCCAGGATTGCATTAAAGCCTACCTTGAAAACAATCGGCAATTAGCCTATGCGATAATTCTTCGAGATCAACACATAGACGAAAAAGAGAAAGAGATTGACAGACTCTGTCTGGAATTTCTGGTACGACAACAACCGGTTGCAGGACCACTGCGATTTGCATACAGCACTATACGGATAAATCTGGAGATAGAACGTGTGGGTGACTATGCTGAAAGCATAGCCCGCCAGATATTAAAATTACATAAATCACCCAACTACCAGTTTAAGGATCAGATAACTGAGCTTGCAAATCTTTCCATAGACATGTTCCATGATTCCATCCAGGCATTTATAATGCAGGATGCTGAGCAGGCCCGTAAAGCTAAAGAAGTCGAAGTCACAGTTGATGCACTCAGAACAGAGCTGAATAACCAATTGATGAAGATGTTAAAAGAAAATGATTGCAGCTTTGATTCAGCGGCGCCCTTAATGACTATTATTCGTAAATTTGAACGAGTTTCGGATCAGGCTAGAAACATTTGTAATGAAACTCTATACATGTGCACCGGTGAAATGACCAAGCATCCTGGAACCGAAGCCTTCAGAATACTGTTTGTAGACGATAACAACTCCTGTCAGAGTCAGATTGCGGAAGCGATTGCGCTCTCATTTAAAGAGAAAAAATTCATTTTCAGCAGTGCCGGGATAGAACCAAAGCCTATAGAGCGGGCAACAATCGAATTCATGAAAAACAAAGGTATTGATTTATCACGAATTGCCCCGAAAGGAATCCACCAGATACCTAATCTTGATCACTATCAGGTCATAATCGCATTGACCCCAAACGTCAGCAAGGTGCTCCCAAAACCTCCCAGCAAAGTGGTATTACTGGAGTGGCCGGTAGAACCAATAAGTGAAGACAATCAAGCGAATGAGGAGACTTATAATTTTTTAAAGTCACAGATAAGTGATTTGATCAATGCGATTATAATAGACGATTCCACATCAGAAAGGCTGACACAATGAGCAGAAGTGGGAAGGCCTTGAGGATCATCAGAACTAATGCCCTTTTGACTATTTCGATAATGCTTTTTATGCTTAGCTGCAGAAAAAGTGGAAATAAGCTGGAAGGTGAAATAACCACTATACAGGTGAAGGGTTCTGATACCATGGTCAATGTTGCTCAAGCCTGGGCCGAAGAGTATAAAAAAGTGGATCCTTCTGTGGAAATCGAAGTCTCAGGCGGTGGTTCGGGTGTGGGTATATCCGCCTTGAGTAAAGGGAATATTCAAATCGCTAATGCTAGCCGCAATATGAAATCGCAGGAAATTCAACTGGTCAGACAAAACACCGGTAAAGAACCTGTTGAATTTATTTTAGGTTTCGATGCGTTAGCAATCTTTGTTCATAAGGATAACCCAATAAATCAGCTTTCTTTTGAGCAATTGGCCCAAATATATGCTGAAAACGGCAATATTACCAGGTGGTCACAACTGGGCATAACTATCCCTGGACAAAAAAATGACAAGATTGTAAAAATCAGTCGTCAATCCAGCTCAGGTACCTATGAATTTTTCAGACAAGTAGTTCTGCACAATCAGGACTTTAAACTTGGCACCCTTGATATGAATGGATCAAAAGAGGTGGTCGAACTGGTAGGGCGTACAAAGACTGCCATCGGTTACAGCGGAATGGGTTACGCTTCCAAAGAAGTTAAAATGCTCAACATTTCTTCCGCAGTAAATTTACCACCGGTAGCCCCGACCATTGAGAATGTACAGAACAGAAGTTATCCTCTTGCCCGTTCTCTTCTGATTTACACTCTTGGCCAACCCGAAGGTGCCGTTAAAAAATATATCGATTGGATGATGTCCATGGAAGGACAGCAGATTTTGGTAACCAATGGCTTTGTCCCTTTACAGACAGCTATTAAACTTTAATAACTCGATATTCCGGAACTTATGCACACAAATATTGAATTAGAACCAACGACCAAAACCGCAAGTCCAGCAATACAGCGGATTAAGCCCCAGCGTAAAAAATGGGTGGTCTTTTTAGAAAAGATCTTCGAATCCGTTATCCGCCTTTGCGGTATCAGTGCCATAATATTTGTACTTGCAATTTTCTTTTTTGTTTTCAGGGAAGCAGTTCCGGTACTTTTCAGTGAAAATTTCAGCATCACTGAATTCCTTGGCAGTACCAAATGGTATCCTACTTCGGTAGTAAATATCAGATATGGAACTTTTGCTCTTATCGCAGGAAGCTTCTCTGTAACATTGCTGGCTATGGCCATAGCGGTACCATTCGGGCTGGGTGCTGCAATTTACATTTCTGAATTCTGCAACCCACGGATAAAAGAAACCCTGAAAGTGGTTATCGAACTGTTGGCTGCAATTCCCAGTGTAGTATGGGGTTTTATTGGCCTTACAGTGATGAGCAAGATTATAGTCACCTATACTGGCGCACCTGTTGGTGTCAACCTTCTTAACGGCGGAATAATACTGGCTCTCATGAGTGTACCAATCATCGTTTCAATAAGTGAAGATGCTCTGAAGGCAGTACCGGATTCTTATCGGGAAGCTGCGCTTTCCATGGGATCCACCAAATGGCAGATTATCTACCGGGTACTGCTTCCTGCAGCCCGAAATGGTTTACTCGCAGCAGTACTGCTGGGGATAGGCCGTGCAGTTGGTGAAACGATGGCAGTGCTGATGGCTACCGGTCACGCCGTACAAATACCACATGGTTTGCTGGACTCAATCAGAACTCTTACAGCCAACATTGCTGCAGAGCTTGGTGAAGCCCCTTCCGGATCAGAACACTACCGGGTGCTTTTCTTTACAGGTATACTTCTGTTCTGCATAACATTCACTGTCAATTTGACCGCTGATTTTATAATCCGTGGTATCCGTAGGAAATAATATGACAAAAGCTACGCAGAATACCTCTATATTTTCCAAAAGTACTTACACATATCGCAAAGAGCTGGCACAGAATGTTGCGAAATGGATATTTTTCAGCATGACCATTGCCATGATTATTCCTCTCATAGCAATCATTATGCATCTTATAATAAAAGCAGCGCCATCGTTGGACTGGGCATTTCTGCTAGAAGTACCCAAAAATGGAATGCGCGAGGGAGGTATATGGCCGGCCTTTGTGGGTACACTTTATCTGGTATTGCTCTCTCTGACTATATCTACTCCCATTGGCGTTCTTGCTGCCATTTATCTCAATGAATATGCAAAAGACAACTGGTTTAACAGGATCATCAATCTTGCAGTAATCAATCTGGCAGGAGTTCCAAGCATTGTTCACGCACTCTTTGGGTTGGGAGCTTTTGTTTATGCAGCACATCTGGGATATTCTATTCTTGCCGCTTCTCTTACCCTGTCTATAATGACTTTACCGGTAATTATTGCATCGACCCGCGAAGCCTTATCATCGGTACCAATGACTTTTCGGGAAGCATGCTGGAATGTAGGCGCAACCAAATGGCAAACCATAAAAGCCGTGGTTCTCCCTAATTCCATCAGCGGCATATTGACCGGTATTATTCTTCAGGTAAGTCGTGCTGCTGGTGAAACAGCTCCGATAATGTTTACAGGTGCCGTTTTTTACAAAGCAGTACAGCGCGGAGACCTTTTTCCCTATAATCTGAGCGAACAATGTATGGCACTTTCAATGCACCTTTATACAGTCACCACCCAGGTCCCAAATGTAAAAGAATCCATTCCATACGCGACTGCAGTGATGCTTCTGGGCTCTGTTCTTCTGGTTAACGCAAGTGCTATCGGACTGAGAGTGTGGCTTAGAAACAGGAAAAAATGGTGATTACGTGGATACAAAAATAAAGGCTATAGAAATTGAAGAACTCCGACTCAGCTATCAAAACCGTGAAGTTTTGCACGGCATCTCTTTTTCTATCTACAAAAACGAAATCTTAGCTGTTATCGGACCTGCGCAATCTGGAAAAACATCTCTGCTAAGATGCCTTAACCGTACCATTGATTTTGTCCGGGGCGCTTCTATTCATGGGAAAATCATGGTTGACGGAGAAGATATTCGGAAAATCAAGGATGTCTTCTCCCTGCGTCGCAAAATCGGTATGGTGGCACCCCTTCCAGTCGGTTTACCTCTCAGCATTTATGATAACGTGGCATTCGCGCCAAGATGTGCAGGATTATCCCACAAGGATGATCTTGATGAGATCGTTTATAGATGCCTGAAACAGGCTGCACTTTGGGATGAAGTTAAAGACCGGCTTAATAGCTTAGGAACTGCCCTTTCCGGTGGTCAGCAACAACGGCTGACAATAGCCAGAGCTCTCTCTCATCAACCCGAAATACTGTGTCTTGATGAGTTTTCCATTGCTATCGACCCGGTTACCACCATGCGTATTGAAGAAGTTCTGAAGGAATTACAAAAGGAGATTACTATAATTCTGGTTACCAACCTCACCCATCAGGCCAGGCGGCTGGCAAACCGCACAATGTTTCTCTGGAAAGGCGAAATTGTAGAAATTGACAGCACTGAAGTAATCTTCTCGGACAATCCTGCTAAAAGAGAGACTTATGAATATATAAACGGAATCTTTGGATAACAGAAGAGCTGAGAGAAACTCATGAATGAATATCCTCAAAATGCCATATTGACCAGAAATCTTAACCTTTGGTATGGAAAGTTCCATGCCCTGAAAAATATCAATATTCAGATCAAAAAAGGGTTGATCACCTCGCTTATTGGCCCAAGCGGTTGTGGCAAAACGACTCTTCTGAGATGTTTCAACAGAATCAATGAACGCTTCAGTTATGTGCGTACCGAGGGAGAGATCACTATCCTGGGAAAGAATATCTACGACAGTGATGTTTCGCTAATTGAACTACGAAAATCTGTTGGTATGGTTTTTCAGCGGCCCAATCCTCTTCCAATTTCTGTCTATGAGAATATTGTATTTGGTCTCAGAACTCACATTCCCTCTTCCAAATTAAAAAAAGAACTACTGGATGAAACAGTGGAAAAAGCACTAACCGAAGTAGGTCTTTGGAAGGATCTTAAAGACCGTCTAAAAACCAAAGCCACAAACCTTCAACTGGAACAGCAGCAAAAACTCTGCATTGCCAGGGTTTTACCATTAAAACCGGAAATCATTCTTATGGATGAACCGTGCTCTGCTTTAGATGTTGAAGGAACAAGAGCGATTGAAGAACTTATGTTTGATCTGCGGGGAAAGTATTCTATCATTATTGTTACTCACAGTATGGCTCAGGCACGTCGCAGCAGTGATGAATGCATCTTCATGCTCTTAGGAGAAGTATTAGAGCATAGCCGAACAGAAGATCTCTTTCTTAACCCTAAAAATCCTAAAACAACCGAATACATTGAAGGACGGTATGGCTGAGAGATTTTTATTCACTTTAAATATGAGAGACTCAGGTTTCAAAGTCAATCTGAAGATTTGGTAAAAGGTTTCCCTTTATCTCACCCGTTAAGAACTGCGCTCTGCCCGTCCTTAATGATTCAGAAGCGATATCTTTGGTAAAATAAAGATTCTTTTTTTATTTAAGCCATAAGATAGAAGTAACTCCTCTGGGATAATATCTGCTGCCACATACTTTTCCTGCTTTCATCTGATCACTCCAGGCAAAGTAGCTATTGCCACAATCTGTAAGCCATGACAGATGAGCACGATCCGCGGCATAGTCTGTCTCCAGATGAAGAATCTTTTCAGCAACAAACTGACAGAGATAAATTTTGCTAAGCCAGGAGTTTTCGCTGGTAGAAGATAATCGCCACCCGTTATCTTCAAACAAACAAATTCCCTTCTTTAAGATAGCTTTACAATGGTTTTTTAAAGCACGAATCAACTTGCCATAAAGGCCATTTTCGTCGAGCAGTTCTGGTTTGTAAAACAATGGAAACACCAGCCCTTCGATTGTAGAAATCAGTACCGATTGATTACCTTTCTCCAGTAAAGCAGGTATGGTTCCATCCGCATTCTGAAATGCACAGATGGTATTGGCACAGAGCATGGCCTGCCTTGAAGCTTGTGCAGCCAGATCACTTTTCCCTAATCGAGTGAAAAGAAGTTCAAATATTGTATATGCAGCCCAACATTTTACCGCAAGATAACTGTTGCGTTTGGCAATCCCTGTAAATTCATCAACATTATCATAAGTATTAATTTCTGAGCCATTTATAACACAACTGCTGTCAAAATCCATAATTCCATCCCGTTTCTCCGGGTCGAAGTGATCACGGTTTACCATACTTGAAAAACAGGACTGCAGAATATCTTGTCTGCTAATTAAAAAATCAAAATCATCAGTATCACAGATGTATACTCCTGCACAAAGGATCCAGTTAACCAGCTCTTCCTGGGTCATAAAAGAGAAACAGCCTTTCAGATTTGGAAGCTCATAGGCAGAACGACCCATTGGAGAGAAGCTGTTTCCTACCCCCATATCGTGAGTAAAACTGATTCCACCAGGATACTCTTTTGGGTTTTCAGGGGACTTTACAGTATCCTGATAGCTGTACTTTTCACAGTAAAAATCCAGTACATTCTTAACAGTCCAGGGATTAAACTTCATTTCATAAAAAAGATGATCCACCGTCAAATCGATTGTATTGATCATGCGGTACTCACCTTCGTTAACTACCCAGAGCGGTTTACCATTCATCGACAGGAGCTGTGTATTTCCATAGTAACTTCTGATAGAGTGTGCCATCATGAATTTACGTTCCGCAGACAAAGATTTTTCCTCAATAATAGAATCTGCCTTCAAAGCCAGATCACGATATTCATCAAAATGGTTTAACCCGAAAGCTGCAACTTCTTCGATCGAATGAAAATATTTGGTATAAAGATATTCTGCCTCAAAGCCTTTGGAGACAATTCCTCCCCGGAAAAAACAGATAACAATCTTCCAGGTTGATATGGTTCCTGCAGGAGCAGTCATGAGAAGAGCCCCGGTTGTACCAAGCCCGGACATGAGGCTTTCCCTGCTTTTACAAAAAGCTATATCTTCGATAGAAAAAGCCAACCCACTGAGTACGTTAGTACCAGTACAGCAGATTGCGGTTAAACTACCCTGCCCTATTCCACAGATCCTGCTTTCCTTACCGTTTCCAAGAATATGCCGCATTGAAGAATATGGATCACTTCCCTGGTATCCAAACAGTGCTTTTCTCTGATCTTTTCCCATTCTATTATCGATAGTGATTTCGGCAAACACAGCAGGTATCAGAGTGCTTTGAAGGATCTGGTCTGATGAAAACGAAGGATCAGGAATTGATCTTACAGGTGAATAAATGGCAAAAGTTAATTCTTTGGCAGTCCAGATATCGCTGCAAAGCCGGAAATTTCTTCTGATCAATACCTCATCAAATGGCTTAATCTTTCTTTTTGATGTATGTAGATTTTCGGTACTGTCGAAGTTTTGTTTTTGGTTTACAGCTTCACCATAAAATGGGAGCATTTCAAAAGATTCTCCGTCGATTTGTTGCAACCCGATGTAGACATTCTGGTTTGCGGGCCCTGCTAGCTCCAGACCTAGTCCACCGGAAGCTCCCTGATAACCTAGGGTAAAAGAAGCCCATGCACCAATAGGAGAGTGATGAGCATTAAAAAAAATTCTTTCATGCATGCTATCTTATCCGTTTAAGTTATTCGTTCAAAATCAGATAAAAGTAACTATAGATATACATCAGGAAGTGTTAAGAAAGTAGCTGAATTTTAATTGGTTTTAACCTAAAAACCGCAGTAGATTGACGCGGATAACACGTAATCTATTGCGCA
>CAYYNL010000078.1:0-20345 GCA_964472925.1 uncultured Fibrobacter sp.
CATTAAACCGGATTCAACACAAGTTAGTATTTCTTAGAAATTTTATGTTCATCGTAACAGAAGCGGTTTTTCGCCTTAATTTGAGATTCCAGTCATTACTCATTGGTAATAAAAAAAGTGGTAGCATCTAAAGATAATTTCAGGTAGCTTCAGCCAAGAGAGATTATTATTTCCCATTCTGCTGATATGGCAGGAGAAATTTCATTTTGAGATTGTCGATTAGCATCCTGTCGTTTTTATGGCGGGCTTCCATCGTTTCAACAACTTTTTCTAAAATCCCACAGAAATGCCCACCAGTTACTTCGCAAACCTCAATATTACATCTTTATTCTTTTCCCAAAAAAGCCTGTATGAATAAACCTGTTCAATTACAGGATAGTACCAAAATAGTTCAAATTCTGACTGAGGATTAGAGTGCATTTCTTTCAAAAACTTTTCCAGTTCTTCAAAACTCATTACATCACATGCAAACTCAAGCGGGAAATGCGCTTTTTCATGTTTAGACAAGAGCTCAGTTGTACTTATCCGGCCACGGAATTCACTTGTTATTATGGCATACCACCAGTCCTTGATAGCAACATTTGATGCGAATGTTCGGAAAAAATAAAGCCTTCGCCACTTTTCTTTCCAAAGATGCGAGCTGTTAACAAGCATCAGATAATCATTATTTGTCCAAACATGCATCAGATTCGAATCTTCTCCAATCGAGTCTGCATCATAAAGTGGAATTTTCTCAAGAATAGAACGACGGGTACGTTTTGATTTTGACAGAGACAATTCAAGCAGAAGTTTTTCCGATCTGAATGAAGAATCATTTTCAAGAAACTCAGTAAGCTGTAACTTCGTTTTTTTTGAACCAAGACGCAGTATATAACAAAAATCAAGTCTGTTAACAGAATAGCTTTCATCCTGGTGCTCTCTGTAAAACGGTTTCATCAATGTGTCATAACCTTTCAAATTGCTCACTAACATAAGCGATATCAGAAGCTCTTTATACTCGTTGAATGTCCCGTTTTTAATAGTCCAGTCTATCAGGTTTTTCCCACCGTTCTCAAGACATCTTACTATATCACGAAAATCAATACCTTCTGCATTCATCATCTGCGTATAGCATTCCAGCAGTATAGCATTTAGTGTATCTTCATTTACACCTAGATTTTTCATCATAGAATCTGCGTGAAACCCAGACCATTTTACAGCTTCTGTCATTCGGGAAATACACATTGCCGCCATTGCAACTGTTAATTCCTTATCTCCCGATTTTTCAATAATTTCTATGGCATTATTAAGCGCATGGATTCCCAGTGAATCGGATCCAAATACTGCAAAATCAATAAGCCCTGAAACATAACGCTCAAGAGTTTCAACTGAGGGTCTCTTTTTCCATGCGGTCTCAAAAGAAAATGCACAGGCTGGTGCTATAGGTTTTATGGCCCATTGCGGATTTATGGCTTCCCAGACAAGATTTTCAAAAAGCGAATCATTTCTATCCAGCATCTCTTCCATGATCTTCAATGATGATGAATCTCCCAGAGCAAGTCCATAGCTGAGTTGTGCCTGCATTGCTGAATAATCGGTAGTATCCCATTGAATTCCCGACTGTTCAAATATCCGCGAATGAACAGGATTACAGAAGCTTAAAAGAATCGATGAGGGTGTATTCTGATCAAAAGACTTCCTTTTAACCTTTGAAGATACTTCGGAATCGCTGTAATAGTTTGTAATTTTTAACAGGTTCTCTCCCCGAAGAGCCACGAAAAAAAATTGCGCATCATTAAATGTATAGTTTTTTGAAAAATAACTCAGCATGCGGCTTACCGATAAAGTATCAACCTTTTTATTAACACTGTCTATTAACATCTGAAGGGTATCGTAAAGTTTCATACTATCGGCTATCGCTTTCATGCCCCCAGACCGTTCTTTTCGCATTTGTTCAAGTTCCATGCATGCTTTTGGCCACAGTTCTTCAATATATGCTGTAATGGCGGCTGATGGATGCTGAGGCGACTTTACTGGCATAACTACAGGTTCTATTTTTGAGCCCATCTCCTGTCCTGTAATTTTGCGCCCGTAACCAAGAAGCGTATCGGCAAAACCGCAAAAAGACAATTCACCTGCACTGATAAAAAGAGCTTTCAGACAAGCAAGTTGCTTGAGCGATTTGTTTGTAATATCAGCTCCGGTCTTATAAGGAAGATGGAGAATTCGAATCATCCTGATTGCACCCTCATGATCACCTTTCGCATAGAAATGAACCGCAATCTCGAATATCTTATCAGACATTTTGATTGGTTTTCGTTTAAACCGTGCTGTTTTTTCTATCAAATCAATTGCATCTGCCATTATTGAATCATATGAATTTACCAGTGAAGAATCATGAAGAATTCTGAACATGTGCTCGTAACCACTGTCGAAACGGAGTTGGTTTACGGCTGTTATACATTCTGCAGAAACATCTTTCCACGAAGATCCATCGAACCGATAAACACACGGAGATACTGAGTAATCATCTATATAGCGTTGTGAAATAAAAAAATCTGCTGTTTTCAAATCAGGGGAATCAAGCCATTGTGCTTTCATAACATGATTTGAACATAATGCAGCATCTTCAACTCCAGGTATCGGTATCAGTCTGCACGTGTCTCCATCCCAGCAATAAATCTTTAATCGTTCCCATCCACTTTGCCCAATTTTATCAGACCATGCTGCAAAACAGCCCTGTGCTGCAGATGTATACCCGTATATAAAAGTAACTCTGTATTCATTTTCCTCAGCAAGATTGTATGGCAAGACCTCACTGAATAAAACAGAAGGATTGTCCGGGTCAAGTTTATAAAGCGAAAAACTTTTATATTTGTCTGCAACAGCTAAACACATCTTTGAAGAATCACCTATGAATACAGCACAACAAGAATCCATCGCATCAGTTATAAAAATTTTGGTAAAACCAACCTGTTTCCAGATATTCTCATTTTTCTGCCAGAAAGAAAGTGCGAGATTGTCATTGCAATCATGAAGAGTCACCAGGAGTTCCCCGTATACAGAATGAGATATCCGTTTCACCATCGGTACGCCAGATAACCCCTTATGAATTCTCCATGCAGAATCGCCGCAAGGACGTTCTTTAGGAATCGGAACAGGGAGTGAATCGATTAATTCGGAACTGATTTCTTTCCACCGTGTCGTATCCCTTTCCATCTGATGTTTTTCATGTCCATCAGTAATTAAAAATGATAACATATCGTCAACAGGTGACCCTTTAGAAGTTTCTGCAAAACCGGCAATCGATAGAAAAGCTGCAAGGATAAGTGTGAATTCCGGTACAAGGTAAATCAGTCGTTTCAATTCAGGCTCTGTCCTCGTAATCATCAATACTCCTCATTAATTGTATTAGCGTATTATTGGCAATTCTGTTAAGACTGTGAACCTAAGGGGCTCTGGCGACTCGTGCCAAACATTTTGGCAATTAAGTGTAATATAATTGTTATATGTGCCTCTAATCTATAATTATCATATCGCTATATAAGCAACAACGAGCTTCAAGGTAGGATGTTGACGATTGCTGCACTGGATGATATACTTCACCCCAAAACACTGGTCAATGAGAATTTTCTGGTCACTACAGTTTTTGTCTATCAGAGAAACTTTTACTATGGATTACTGCTTACCCCCCGTCTTTCCAGAAGAGTTCCATCTTTTAGATAAAGATCAGTAAGTGCTTTAACATAAGCTACAGCCGCCCGTGCTTCATCGAGTTGAGCTACAGTCAAGTCACGCTGAACCTGTAAAACTACATATTCAGTTGTTTTGCCTGCTGCCAGTCTTGCCTGTTCTGCTGCAAGTTTCTCCTGCTGAAGCAAACGGGCTGTACCAGCCTTTTCTATCATCAGCAAAGCACGTTCAACCTCAGTCCACGCACTGCGAACATCCAGCTCCACAAGTCGCTCGATATTTTCCAAAGACAACTGTAACTGTTTTTGGGAAAGTTGTGATTTTCTGTGTTTTTGACGTGCCACTCCGTTAGTTACCGGAACTGAATAGCTCAAACCTACTGAAATAATTTTTTGATCATTGGGGTTCTCTGATAAAAGGCCACTAAAAGATTCAGTGTAAGCGGTTCCACCAAGTTTTAAAAAAAGATCCAGTTTCGGAAGAAGTCCGTTTTTTGTTTGCACGATTTCCAGTTCTCCCCTTTTGGCTAAAAGATGAGCCTGACGCAAATCCGGACGATATTTTTTGGAAACCTGCTGGTGATGGCTCAAAGAATCCGGAAATTCAGGTTCAGGTGGTTTGTCAGTAAACATTACCGGTTTCTCCCAGGTATCGAGGCTGTCATTAATCAGATAAGCCAGTCTGTATTTTTTCTGCTTCAGTGAGGCTTGTGAATTGATCAGATCTTTTTCTCTGGATGCCACCTCAGCCCTGACTGCAACCAGGTCAAGAGGTGCAATCTTGCCCACTCTTAACCGTTCATTTGATTCGTTCAATAAGCGTTTTGCCAGTTCCATTGATTGCTGATAGATAGAATTTTCCTGTTCAGCAAGGTAGGCATCCCAATAGGCAGATTCTGTTTCAGCCAACAGTTTTTGTGCATAAGCGGTCAGCTCTTCCTGTCTGAGTTCCAGATCAATCGATGCCTTTCTCACAGGAGCCAGATTGACTCCAAAACTCGCGCCCTGAAGTAAAGACTGGGTAACTGAAAGTTCATAGGCCCGTTCATATCTTCGGTACCTGGGAGTAGCTGCTCCCGTTATTTTCAAATTGGTTCCACTTGGCAGATATTCTTCTATGGATAATGATCCTCTATGATAAATCTCAGAGGAGTCTTTATTATCAGGCATGTGCTTTTGTTCATAGGAGAAATTAAGAGTTGGTTCGAATCGATAACGGTTTTCTCTCAGAGTCGCTTCAGCATAATCGACATCAATCCTTTCGATACGGACTAGAGGATTATTGCTGACAGCACGGTTTAGCGCCTCTTCCAGGGAGATTCTAAAAATGCTGTCGGATTGTGCATGTGACAAATTGAAAAAAGCAGAAAGACAGATGATAGAGACAACTGTTGTGGCTTTTAACAAATTAGAATTCCGGTTTCCTTTAACAGCTTTCTTTTTGAGGTGCCGCTCCTCAATTATAGAATAGATTACCGGAATGAGAACCAGAGTGATCATCGTGGATGTAATAAGTCCACCGATAACCACTCTGGCCATGGGAGCCTGAGTCTCTCCACCTTCACCCAAAGCCAGAGCCAGAGGAAACAAGCCTAATACGGTGGTAGATGTGCTCATCAGAATAGGTCTGAGCCTTCGTATTGCAGAATTCACTATTGCTTCACGCAGCTCTAAACCCTGCTCTCTGCGCAACCGGTTCATAAAATCAATCAGCACGATAGCGTTATTTACCACTATGCCTGCCAGAATTATACATCCGATAAAAGCCTGTACCGAAAACGGAGTTCCTGTGATAAGCAAAATAGTAACTACCCCTACAAGTGCCATCGGTATTGACATAAGGATTATAAGCGGATCCTTGAAAGATTCAAACTGTCCAGCCATGACCAGATATATCAATATCACGGCCAATGCGATTCCAACTAAAAGTTCCCTGAAAGCTTTCTGCTGCTCTTCGTAATCTCCACGGATCAGTACTGCGAAATCAGAGGGAATGGAAATCTGGCTGATTTTACTGCGAATATCTTCCACAACCGAACCTAAATCTCTGCCAGCATAGTTGACACTGACAGTTATTATGCGTTCACGGTCCCTGCGTTCAATCTGCACAGGTCCATTTCCTTCAATAATCTCTGCAACATTCTGCAGGGTAACAGGTACACCATTTTTACTGACCAGAGAAAGATTGGCCAACTGTTCGACATTCATGCGCTGATCCTTGGCCAATCTCACCATAATGTTATACTCTTTACCTTCACGGCGAATGGATGTGGCCTGGGTTCCACCCATGGCTGTCTGAATTGCATTTCCGATCTGATATGCAGAAAATCCCAGATCAGCGGCTTTCTTTCGATTAATTCTTACCACAAATTCCGGCATCCCTGCTTCACGGCTGACCTTGGCATCTGTTACACCTGGAACATCACTTATCAGCCTGGATACCTGTTCAGCCAATTGCTGGCCAGTTTGCAGATCATAACCACGCAATTCCACATCGACAGAATTTCCCTGGCTGGTACCCATTCTTAACAGAAACAGTCCCTGTCCCTCTCGCACACGAATTGTAGTACCAGGAATTCCCCTCAGTGCTACTCGCAATCTATCGGCGATCTGGGCAGAAGATCTTTTTCTCTCTGTTTTGGAAACCAGTGAAATGCGGATTTCAGCAGTGTGCCCTGATGAACCACCCCAGCCACTACCACCGATGTTTGACACAACGTAAATGGCTTCCGGTACTTCTCTGCTTATTATGGATTCTATCACCGAAACAGTAGTGTCAAGAAGCTCAAGGCGGGTACCTACTTCCATTTCCACATTAACTCTGACTTCACTCTCATCTGCACTGGGCATCAGCTCCATTCCTACAAGCGGAACCATCAGAACAGATATCACAAACAGCATGAAAGTAAAAATCAGGACGGTTTTTCTATGATGAAGAGCCCAGTTGATTACTCTTTCGTAAAGTCTCTCCAAAGAATTATACATTTCTTCTACTGATTTAAAAAGCCTGGAGATAAAAGTACCTTTCTCCTCAAGCTTATCCATTTTCAAAAATCTGGAGGAAAGCATAGGAACAAGAGTAATGGCCGCAAACAATGAACAGGTCAGCGAAAAGGACACCACGTATGCCAGTTGTCTGAACATAATTCCGGAAATACCTCTGATAAATATTACTGGAAAGAACACTACCAGAGTAGTCAAGGTACTGGCAACTACGGCTGAAACAACCTCTGAGGATCCCTTAAACGCACTGTCAATGACATTTCCCCCATTTTCCCTGTGACGGAAGATATTGTCAAGTACAACTATGGCATTGTCTACCAGCATTCCTATACCCAGGGCCAGTCCCCCGAATGTCATCATGTTGAGGGTAAGGCCTCCAAAATAGATCAGTGCAAAAGTAGCAATAATCGATACAGGAATTGTGGTTGCGATGATGAAAGTACTTGATATATTTCTAAGGAAAAGCAGCAGCACGAAAACCGCAATAGATCCTCCCATAATCAGACTTATACCAATATCAATAATTGAGTTTTCGATAAAAGTGGCATTGTTTGAAAGCGGAATTATCTTCAGTTGAGGAATATCCCGGTTTATTCTCTCAACCTCCTTTAACACTCCTTTGGCAACCGCCACAGTATTAACACCGGATTGTTTTGTAACCGCAAGCCTGACTCCGGGTTTCTGATTTATCCTCACAATTGAAGTAATCTCAGCCATGCCATCAGAGACATCTGCAACATCTCCGATAGTAACCGGAACGCCATCACGCACTGCAATTATGGCGTTACGGACATCATCAAGGTTACTGTACTCTGCGTAAGTTCTGACTATAACCTCTTTATTTCCTTTATAAATGGTACCGGCTGGAATGTTACGGTTTTCCTGTTTGAAAGTATTTACTATCATGTCAGGAGAAATTTTCAATGCTTCGAGTGCAGAAGCTTTTAATGCAACCAGTATTTCGCGGCTTTCTCCTCCCCTGATATCCACCGATGCCACACCTGGACTGCGCTCAAGTCTGTATTGCACCTGGTCATCAATCAGCTGACGGACTTCAATGGGCTCCAGATCAGAAGAAACTCCCAATATCAATATTGGAAAAGAAGAAACATCGAATTTACGGATAAAGGGCCGTTCTACATTCTCGGGAAGCCGGTTTAGTGTTCTGTCAATACGATCACGAATATCATTGACAGCTTCATCCAGATTCGTTCCCCAGACGAACTGAACTATGATGCGGCTTACCCCTTCAGAAGATGTTGAAGAGATCTCTTCAATACCCTGTATTCCAGCCAGAGATGATTCCAGTGGCCTGGTAATGAGTTCCTCCATCTCCTGTGGACCGGCATTACCGTAATTGGTAATAACAGTAATTACCGGATTGGTTATTTCCGGCATCAGATCAATGGGAAGACGCCAAAGGGAAAAAAGACCCACCAGGATTATTATTACGTAAACCACCGTTGTCAGTACCGGGCGCTTGATCGGAAGCGATAAAAAACCATTACTCATTTACTAGCCTCTCCAGAAGCATTCTTTTTTTTATTTGCAGCATCATCTTTTAATATGTTGGAATTCAAGCCGCCCGAAATTTTGCTGCCATCTACAAGCAGATGATTTCCTACAGTAACCACCCTTCCATTAAGTACGGGATAAAGCACTTCCACCCTATCACCATCTATAATGCCAGTCTTTACCGGTATCAGATGTGCCTTTCCGGAATCACTGGCCAGAAAAACTGCATCTTTTCCGTTGCGATTAACCACAGAAGTCAAGGGAACTATCTGAGCAGAATCTTTTTCTGCCAGTATAATCTCGATACGGGCAAACATTCCAGGTTTCAAAAGCAATGAATCGTTTACTACCGAAATCTCCACTGCTGCAGTTCTGGTTTCAGTCTGAAAAAGTGGTGCTATGGAAGAAACTGTTCCGGTAAATTCTCTTCCAGAAAGCGCCTCAACACAGACCAATGCCTGCTGCCCCTTTCTGATATGAGGATAATCCCGTTCCGAAACCGATACCTCCACAAATACAGTATCAATTCCCACGATAGTTAAAACTGGTGAATTAACCGAAAGAAGCGCCCCACCATCGGTGTGACGGATAGCCACGTAACCAGCTTGAGAAGAGCGAATTGAGGTATAGTCAAGACGAGTCCTGGCTTGGGCAAGAGATGCTTCACGCTGAGCAAGTTGAGCCAGGGCAAGATCGAATCTGGATTTCTGGGTGGCATACTGGGTCTCAATTGCATCGAGTTCAGCATGTGAAGATACACCCTTATTAACCAGTTCTTTTATCCTTTGCATCTCTTTTTCTGCAAATACCATTTGTGCTTCTGCTTCTTTTACCGAAGCCTTGCTAACTGCAACCTGAGCTGATGCTTCCTGAACAGCCTGACGATATTCGGTATCATCAATTTTACCCACAACCTCATCAACTCCGATTTTTGCTCCGATCCTTTTTGTAAGATTTGAAAGACGTCCAGAGACTTTTGCAGCAACCACATAAGAATAAGCAGCATTAACAGTTCCACTGAATACGCGTTTCTGGACTATGCGACCATAGTAGACAGGTGCAGTCTGAACTGCCACCACTGAAGCTCTTCCGGCATGAGCAAGACCGGCAGATTGTTTTCCAGAAGTTTGTGATCCGGATTTTTTAGTACAAGAACAGATCATTAGTATTACAATGATCATTAGTATTACACTGTCAGCTATAAATTTTTTTGTCTTCATTGCAGAAACCATCCGTATTGAATTAAAACTCCTGGTCTATTTGTTTAAAATTGGATATCAGCGTAGAAAAGGCAAAACCTGAATATCAACAATTTAGAAATGACAATCTGTCAGATTTTTTAGATGCAGCAAAAAGACTAATTGTTACTCCAACTATGCATCAAAAACCCATTGATCAGAAATATCAGTCGTATGAATTTGGAAAACAGTCAAGTACCACTGCCACAGGCGGTAGTACTTGATTGAGCGGCAAAGCCGCGAAAGCAAGAAGGCACGATAGTGCCTTTACCGAAACATCTGGCTCCACTGGCTTAGCCAGTGGTTTCCTGAAAGCCAGAAATAAAAAGGAAAATGAGATACTATCACATAGAAAGTATCTGCACTGTTCCTGATAATTTTTTTACAACAAATCAGCGATTTTTGAAGTGCTCAGCAAGATTGGAAAGCTGACCCTGGGAAGGTCGGACTTTAGGAGACTTGTTACCTATGTTTTTCATGGTAAGAGAGATTCGTCGTTTTTTTACATCTACTTTGATTATCTTAACATCGACTTTTTCATTTATGGTTACTACCTGGTCTGGGGTCTCGACATACTCATCTGCCAATTGAGAAATGTGAATAAGACCATCACAAACCGCATTAATATTAACAAAAACGCCAAAGGGAGTAATATTGGTAACCCTGCCGGATACAATTGTTCCTTCCTGCAGTTCGTTAAGCTTCAATTTTCTTTTGAATTTAGGGGTAGAGACAGAAAAGAACCTTTTGCCTGCCAGAAGCTGATTATAAATTTTCTTTTCAATAAAAATTTTCTGTACCGGATCGTTGGATGTAAAAGAACGAATAGTGTCTGGTTCGGTAATCAGGGTTTCAGAAGATATATTCATCTGCTCGCTGATTTCATCAAACCATGGGTAAAAATCAGGATGCACCATGGTACGATCCAGAAGGTTTTCAGCATTTGGTATAATAATAAATCCTGCAATATTTCTAAAAGCCACCTCAGTAATTCCATTAACCTTCAGAAGATCATTTTTGGAAGTAATCTGATTCTGGTTATCTGCAGCCTTGACAGACTGGAGAATTGCACTGGTTACGCATTTGCCCAGATTTATCAGTTGTGAATCAAGCAGGTCTTTAATAACCACACCAGACTTTAAAGACTCTTTAATTATTAGTCTATTTACAATTTCCAAAAATTTGGCTTCTGGAATCAGGTCCTGGGATGGATGTACTGAATAATATTGAGTTCCAATCTTGGGAATAAGAGAAATCGGCTTAAGATATTGCAAAGCCAATCCATAAAGAACTCTCATTTCGTCATCAAGAAGTGAGGAGAATTCCTTTTGCATCCATTGAGATTCTGATGGGTTATTCTGTGATGGAACCGGTTTATAATGTACAAAATCTGGTAATGGATTAAAAGAGTTTGTAATCGGTTTAATTATTGATTCGGCAACTGAAGCATACTCATTATCCAGAATAAGGATATTTAAAGGTTTATGCCTGTTGAGGAATTGACGGAGCCTGTCACTTGAGGAAGTTTTCCCTGCAGGTGGTTTCCGTTCGGTTGTTGCACCTAACAGATCACCTTTACCGCTTACAGCCAAAAACAAAATATTTTTATCTTTAGAGCCATCTACCAAAAGTAACGGGCCGCGATCATTTTCACTTTGAAAATTTTTGCTCAGATCAGAAACAATTTTTCTTTTTACCACCTCTTCTGCTTCTTCACGCAATCGTATTTTGACATCCCGCTCCATCGAGGGTTGAAGAAGTCGCAGCCAGCAATCATCTATGGCTTCGCATATCAGATCGAAACCGGTAGAATCCGGGTTAGTAATGAAATGATGGCGAATAAGTTCAGTTATTCTGAAAAGTTGCACACCAACCTTGAGCCGCAGAGCTTTTTGATCTTCTGCAGTCATTAATTTCAGAATTTCTTCTTTAGTAAGCTCATTAACCGGAATAAACTTCCCTACATAACTTGAGTATTGGGGATCCTTTTTATTTTTAGGAATTACTTCAAAAAATCCATCATCATAGGTGAATTCTCTGCACATTGCCCTTACGGTTTCATCATAGGCAAAGCGTTCAGCCAGTATGTCCTTTACGCCCTGAATAACATCTTTAACTGATGTCAGAGTCGGATCTTTTCCCACATACGCCTCAGCCATCTCCTCAACGGTAATACTTTCCTGCTCCTGTTTTACAATGAGGTCTGCCAGAGGATCGAGTCCTTTTTTGGAAGCGAGCTGTCCTCTGGAACGAGGATTAGGTCTTACAGGTATAAGTAGATCATCTAACTCGAAAGTATTGGATGTTAAATTGATACGCTTTTCTTCAGAAGAAATTAACCGGTTTGCTTTCTTCAAAGCATTAATAACCCGTTTTTTTTTGGATGAAAGATTCTCCATTTCCTGAAGAAAATCAAAAATTTCCCACACCTGGGCAATTGTCATTTCAACTGCCACCTGGGGATAGTACTCTGCAAGGTAATAAGGTGTGTCACCTTTATCAAAAGCAATACAGAGCTGTTCTGCAAGACTGGCTTGCAAGTTCCATTTCTCGGATATCTGCTTAGAAAATTCTATCATGAAGTCAAACTATATTGAGGAGATGTTTATTTATTTGCTGGACCCGTTAAAAATAGTACACGGAAGAAATGAGCGCAATAGGATTATTAAAAAGAGATTGAAATGAGAGCTGGGCGAATATAAAATTCGCCCAAAAAACTAAAAAAATCAGGCTTCTGGCAACACAGATTCACTGACTGCTTCAGGTAATTGAGTTATTTCAGCTTGATTTTCTTTTTCCTGCAGCTTTTTTGCTCTTTTGGGGAGTGTTTTTATAGCTCTTTTTTTTGCAGAACTCTTTTTAGCTGCCTTTTTTTCCGTTTTTTTAACTACCTTCCTGGCAGCTTTCTTTACCGTGTTTTTTTTGGCCGGAGCTTTTTTTGCCGATATTTTTTTTAGCTGAACTTTTTTGACATTTTTTTTAGCTGCAGTTTTTGCAGTTTTTTTTGCTACTGTTTTTTTTGCAGGAGCCTTTTTTCCGTTCTTCTTGACAACAGACTTACTGGCCGGTGTTTCTTTTACAGCTTTCCTTGTGGCCTTTCTTTCAGATACTCTCTTTTTTACAGCAGCTTTTTTAGCTAACACTTCACATCCTCCTTTTAAGGAAACCTTGTAGATGACATGCGGTTTGCAGTCACTTTTACAAATCAATACTGATTATTTTATACAACCTAATGCCTGTTTGCTGTTGTCAAAGAAATCACAGACCTGTAAAAATACAGATTCGCTATAATAATATTTCATAAAAAAAGACATGTCAATATTTTTTTTTAAAGTTTATCAAAAAGTTATACAAAATTTGCGGAGACTTCCTTGGTTTCTTTTTGTTTGCTGATGTAATCTATTGCTTCCTGAGGGTCATCAGTAATTCTCATAAGAGAAAGATCAGCTTTCAGAATATAGTTTTGTTGTAACATTGTTTTCTCCAGCCACTCTAACAATCCTTTCCAGAATTCCGATCCCATCAGTATCAATGGCAAAGAAGCAACTTTCTGTGTTTGAATGAGGGTGAGAGTTTCAAACATTTCATCCATAGTGCCATAACCACCGGGCATGATAATTACAGCAGAAGTATACTTAAGGAACATCACTTTACGACAAAAAAAATGTCTAAAGTTAAGAAGTGTTTTTATGTAAGGATTGGGAAGCTGCTCATAGGGCAATTGGATGTTTAAACCGATTGACCTTCCATTCTCCATCATTGCACCCTTATTGGCTGCTTCCATCACTCCAGGACCACCTCCAGTGATTATACCATAACCTTGTTTTGCTGCCAGTCTGGCTACTTCAACAGTCATTTGATAATACTTATGATCAGCCGGTGTGCGGGCTGAACCGAAAATTGTGACACATGGACCGACTCGGGAAAGTGTTTCAAAACCTTCCACAAATTCTGCCATTATTCTAAAAAGTCTCCAGGTGTCCTCATTACTTGTGGGATATGGCTGATCTACTGACATAAATTCCATCCTTTACAGTTTAATTTTTGACAACGAGATGATATCTATATATACTTTATTATATTATCTGGATAACAGAACGTCTATAATACTTAAAACCACGCCATTGACTAAATAATAAACCGATATGCTTGAATCAGAAATTGATAAAATAATCAAAAGAATTGAGAATATACTATCTTTAAATCTATATCGTATTATCATCGTGAATACTGAACTCCAGAAACTGTACCTTGTTGAAAACCGAAAAATCATACGCTCATTCGATGTTTCTACATCCAAATTTGGGATTGGCAACAGGAATGGTTCGTATATGACTCCTCCGGGAATCCATCGGATCGAAGAAAAAATCGGCAAGGATGCTCCTTCTGGAAGAATTTTCGAATCCAGAAATGACACCGGAAGAAACTGGCATGAGGGTTTAACCGAAGATAATCTGATTTTAACCCGAATTCTCAGACTGAGGGGACTGGAGGAAGGTATCAACAGCGGCCCCGGAATAGATTCTTATGAACGCTATATTTACATTCACGGTACTAACCAGGAGAACCGTATCGGAAAGCCCAATTCTCATGGCTGTGTATGTATGAGAAATAAGGATATCATCGAGCTTTTTGATTCAGTGGAGGAGGGGACAATTGTCTTTATTGATTAATAATAAGCGGTATAATTCGATTCATTTCACCGGTATTCTTGGAAGCGGCATGAGCGCTATAGCTCAGTATCTTCGCTGGCAGGGATTAAATATTAGCGGATCAGACCGCTTGCTTGATAGTGAAGACACATCCACAATAAAATCCCGTCTACTTGACATAGGATGCCATCTTTTTGAACAGGATGGCTCAGGAATTCAAAAAACCACCGATGCCATCTGTGTCTCAACTGCTATAGAAAATTCCAATCCTGATATTGCCAGGGCTCATAAAGAAGCTATACCCATTCTACACCGCTCAGACCTTCTGGCCGCTATAATTTCTACCAAAAAAGCCATTGCTATCGCAGGCACAAGTGGAAAGTCAACAGTAACCGCAATGATCTTTGAGTTCCTCTTCGCATCGGGTAAATCGCCATCACTTATAAGCGGGGCAAGTCTTATACGCCTGGAAAAACAGGGACTCATTGGAAATGCATTCAATGGTTCTTCCGATTTACTGGTAGTGGAAGCAGACGAAAGTGATGGTACACTGATTAAATACCATCCATATATGAGTATAATTCTAAATGTATCAAAAGACCATAAGAATGAAGCTGATATTCTGGATCTGTTTGACAAACTTACCAGACAGTCTGATTACAGTCTGGTTAATGCAGATGATAAGCGGTTGCATTCATTAAACTCATCCACTAGCTTCGGCCTGACTAATAAGGCAAACTGGCATCCTGATACTTATAAACTGAAGTCCTACTCTTCAATGATGATCCGCCATGGAATCCAATACCAGCTTCCATTACCAGGGTTGCATAATCTGTCAAACTGTGCAGCGGCTTTGTGTGCCTGTGAAGAATTGGGATGCGATCCCGGAACTCTCTCTGAAGCGGTTAGTACATATCAGGGCGTGGCACGCCGCTTTACTGTGTATCAGACAATGCAGGGAGTGCATGTGGTAGATGATTTTGCACATAATCCTGAAAAAATTAAAGCTGCAATCAAAGCTGCACGTGGTATCTCCAACCACCTTACAGTTATCTATCAACCTCATGGATTCACTCCCACCAGATTCTTGAAAAACGAATATATCGATGTTTTCAGAAATGAACTTCAAGCCAACGACCTGCTTTTGCTGCTGCCAATTTATTATGCCGGAGGCAGTGCAAACAAAGATATCTCATCAAAAGAAATTATCGATGAATTGGGAACTGTTGCATTTGAAAAACATGCTCCTCAGTCTCGTGACGATATCTTTGATATGCTCAAAAATAAGGTTAAACCTGGTGAATGTGTTTTATTAATGGGAGCACGAGATCCATCATTAAGCTCTTTTGCCAGAAAAATCACTGATCTATATGGTGGAATAACCAGTTGAAAATGCTGTAGCCATTTATTGACACTGGGATGACATTGTTTTTTTCTCCTTTTGCATTCAAGCGGAAATCCCAGTTTTATTATTTCCCTTCAGGACACAGTTTTTGCTTTCCACTTTATTTAATGGGGGTCTGGGTCTTTAATACAAGCCCTGGTTTCCACTCTGTCATTTTTGAAGGGAAAACAATCTATGAGTTTGGAACATACTATAGAAGAAATTCTTTCGGATGCAAAAGGGATACTGGCAGCAGATGAAAGTACTGGCACAATCGGGAAACGATTTGCAAAAAATAACATTGAGTCCACACCTGCAACCCGCCAGCAATACCGTGAAATGCTTTTTTCAACCAAGGGAATCGAGCAGTATATCTCTGCAGTAATACTTTTCGATGAGACTATACGACAAAAAAGCAGCTCTGGTGTTCCCCTTATTGATCTGCTTTCAGATAAAGGGATAATCCCCGGAATAAAGGTTGATAAAGGTACCACTCCTCTGCCAAATTATCCGGACGAGAAAATAACCAACGGACTGGACGGTCTTGAGCAAAGATTATTGGAATACCGGCAATTAGGCGCAAAGTTTGCCAAATGGAGGGCTGTATTTTCCATCGGACCATCTATGCCTTCAGAACTTTGTATCGATACCAATGCTGAAGTCATGGCCAGGTATGCCGCACTCTGTCAACAGGCAGATATCGTTCCTATTGTAGAGCCGGAAGTACTGATGGATGGAGATCACTCGATAAACACCTGTGAAGAAGTGACTACCCATGTCCTCCAGAGTGTTTTTCATCATCTTCACAAACAAAGGGTAATTCTGGAAACAACTCTGCTCAAATCTAATATGGTACTTGCAGGTAAAGATTGTTCAACCAAAAGCACATCGTCCCAGGCTGCACAGGCAACGATCCGAACTTTACGCAGATCAGTTCCGGCAGCAATTCCTGCTGTAGCATTTTTATCCGGAGGCCAATCTCCGATCGAGGCCACCAAAAATCTGGCAGCAATAAATGATACCGGTATTCAACCTTGGAAATTAATCTTTTCATTTTCTCGTGCACTTCAGGATATGGCACTTCAAAGCTGGGCTGGTAGAGAAGAGAATGTTTCTGAAGCACAGAAAATTTTTCTGCATCGTGCCAAATGTAACAGTGCTGCCTGCAGAGGTGAATTTATTGATCAGACCCGGCCCCAGTAGATTAAAAAAAAGGAGGTGTGGCCAAATGCGTTCAATCTGGTCAGGTGCACTCAGCTTTGGCCTTATTTATATACCTGTAAAAATTTATAATGCCACAATAAGTCATACATTTGACTTTGATCTTTTACGACGTTCCGATCACTGCAGAATCCATTATGCCAAAGTCTGTAGAGAAACCGGGGAAGAAGTACCAAAGGAGGAAATTGTCAGAGGATACCAGTACCGAAAAGGAGATTATGTAATTGTTGAAGAGGAAGACTTTTTGAGGGCTAATGTTCACAAAACCCAAACCATAGAAATTGTTTCTTTCGTTGACTATTCTGAAATTGCCCATTATTATTTGGAAAAGCCATACTTTCTGGAACCGGTAAAGGAAGCGAAAAAAGCCTATGTTCTGCTTCGTGAAGCTTTACTTCGAAGCGGTAAGGCAGGTATTGCCCGCTACGTCATGCGCAGGCGTGAACATATGGCCCTTATAAAACCAGACGAGTCGGTAATCTTTTTAAACAACATGAGGTTTGCAGATGAGTTGAAATCATATAATGAACTCGATATCCCGCAAAAAGGAGCTGAATCGGTTTCTGAAAAAGAGCTTGATATGGCTATTCAGCTTATCGATCAGCTCACAGAGAAGTGGAATCCTCAACAGTATAAGGATACCTATTACGAAGACCTCAAAGCTTTCCTACAGCAAAAAATAGAAGGAAAAATCTCTGCACCGACAACTCCCCCAAAAGCGCCAGCAGCAGTAACCGATCTTTTCAGCCGCTTAAACGAGAGTCTCAGAATGGCAAAGGAAAAAGAGAAAAAGGCAGCATAGCTTTTATGGGATCACTTCATGATTATGAAAAAAAGCGGGATCTTTACAGATCTGGTGAACCATCAGCAAATCTTCAGTTCACAAACCAACCACTTAGGTTTGTCATTCATAAACATCAGGCATCACATCTGCATTACGATCTGCGCCTGGAGCTTGAAGGAGTGTTGAAAAGCTGGGCCATCCCTAAAGGTCCCTCTCTGGATCCTCTGCAAAAAAAACTTGCCATAATGGTTGAAGATCATCCTCTTGAATACCGAAATTTCGAAGGGACAATACCTGAGGGCAATTATGGTGCAGGAACTGTGATGATCTGGGATGAAGGGACTTATCATATTCCTGGGGCTCTCAGTAAAACTGATGCTCAAAACAAACTTAAACAATTCATAGAAAAAGGCCACATCACTTTGTTTTTTGATGGACTCAGGATAAAAGGTACTTTTCATCTGATCAAACTTCACAGATCTGGTTTGCCTAATGGCTGGCTTCTTGTTAAAAAGCAAGATCAATATGCCTCAGCTCTTCCAATTCCCGATGATATTCAATCAGTCCGCAGCGGCAGGACTATGAAGCAGATCAGCAAGAATGAACCGCCTGAATTTTATAATCTGAACGATATGAACATCACTGGGGCAAAAAAAAGCAATTTTCCAAAGGGACCACTACGCCCTATGCTGGCCAAGCTTGTCGAAGAACCTTTTGACCGTGAAGAATGGATCTTCGAAATAAAATGGGATGGATATCGGGCTATCGCAGAGACAAGGCCTGATTCGGTACAGCTTTATTCCAGAAATGGAGTAAGTTTTTTAGATGATTACCAACCGATAGTTGCTGATTTGAAAAACATCCATTTTGAAGCTATCTTTGATGGAGAAATAGTGGTGGTTGACTCTGAGGGAAGAGCTGATTTTAATCTTCTGCAAAATTACCGGCGATCCAAAAAGGGTACTCTTCTTTACTATATTTTCGATCTGCTTTTTTTACAAGGAAATGATTTACGCTCTGTTCCTCTTAAACAAAGAAAATCATTACTGAAGCTGGTTCTCCCAGAACTCTATCACATAAGGTATAACGATCATATCCAACAATATGGAGTCGCTTTTTATGAGCTGGCAAAAAAAAACCGGCTCGAAGGGATAATGGCAAAAGATCTTAACAGCCCCTATCTGGAGGGGAAAAGATCCTATTACTGGCAAAAAATCAAGATTTCCATGCAACAGGAATTTGTGGTAGGAGGTTTTACCGAACCCAAAGGAGGACGCACCGGAATAGGAGCATTACTGCTAGGAGTGTACCAAAACGGTAAACTGATTTATACTGGCAGTGTTGGTGGGGGATTCACAGATGATGAACTTCCTCAGATTCGACAACAACTGGACAAGATAAAAAGCAACTACTGTCCTTTCAGCAATTTTCCTGGGAGCAGCAGTCAAATAACCTGGATTAAGCCGGATGTTGTATGTGAAGTCAAATTTGCGGAATGGACTGCAGATGGAATCTTGCGTCATCCGGTATTTCTGGGATTCCGTGATGATTTGAAACCTCTGGATGTAAAACGAGAGTACCAGGTCTGTGTGGCAAAATCCACAGCTCAGTATTTGATCAAATCATCTGATGAGCTGTATGCAACAATTGATGGGAAAGTATTAAAGCTGACAAATCTTAATAAAATTTATTTCCCATCTGATAATATCAGCAAAGGTGAAATAATAGGATATTATCGCAAAATTGCTCCTGTAATACTTCCTCACCTGAAAGATCGCCCTTTGTCGCTGCATCGTTTCCCTGATGGTATATACGGAAAAGATTTTTTCCAGAAAAATATGGAGGATGTGCCAGATTGGGTTGCTACGGTTAATATCTGCTCTGAATCTGGAAATATCCGTTATATTCTATGTCAGGATGAACCTACCCTTACTTACATAGTAAATCTGGGTTCAATTGAGATAAATCCATGGAGCTCACGTGTAAACAGTAATGATTATCCGGATTATATGGTGATCGATCTGGACCCGTTTGAGTGTTCTTTTCAGTATGTCATAGATTGCGCACTATTGCTTCATGAAATTCTCCTGTCTATTGATGTGCCACATTACATAAAGACTTCAGGAGCCACCGGGCTTCATTTGTACATACCTACTGGAGCCAGATACACCTTTGAGCAGGTTCGACAGTTCTCTCTGCTTATATGCACTCTTGCTAACCATCGCCTTCCGGCAATTAGCAGCCTCGAAAGAGTTCCGCAAAAACGGAAGGGACGGGTATATTTGGATTATCTTCAAAATTCCAAAGGGAAAACCATGGCAGCTCCCTACTCTATCCGCCCCAGAAATGGGGCTCCGGTTTCTGCGCCTCTTTTGTGGGAGGAAATCAATTATCAATTAGCCCCTGATCGTTTCACCATTTATTCCATTTTTAACCGTATTAAAAGTCATGGAGATATATGGAAAGCAGCCATTGGCAAAAGTATAGACATGTTAAATTCTCTTAATCGTCTGGCAGCTCTTTTCTGAGGTTTGTTTCAAAAGGAAAATAAATGCTCCATCCATAGAAGCCAGTATTCAAGATGGAGTTCCGGATATGGTTCTTTTTTAAAAAAGAGATGCAGTGGGTCTTCTGAGTTATATATGGGAATTGCACAAAGAAAATCGAAAATCTCACAGTATTTCCTGATGTGAAGCGAATTCAGACAAAACATATTTCCATTGAGCACCATAAGTTTTTGTGGATGGTGAATAATTACGGAAAAATACCAGTGGAGATATCGATAGTTCCATTTGCATTTAACCTAAAAACCGCAGTAGATAGACGCGGATAACACGTAATCTATTGCGCATAAAGGCTTTCAGTCCTTTCGGTCTT
>CAYYNL010000079.1:0-12171 GCA_964472925.1 uncultured Fibrobacter sp.
TATACTGGTTCAAATGTGAAGTGAGTTGAGGAGTAAGAGTCATCAGGCAACTCATGTTAACGTTTCCTGAAAGAACAACCTCAGTAAATCCATTTTTTATTAAAAATTGCATTTCCATGGTTATCGCCTGACCAACAAAACAGAGAAGCTGTAAATAATAATTTTAGAATTACCCATATAGAAGTCAAGGGTTTTCTTTGAGAAATGAAAATTATTTTGTGTGATGAGGGTAAAAGAAGCTGACCAGCTCTTTATATGGGAACCGCTGCTTATAGTTATTAAGCAATGATTCCAGGTAGCTTAGAGAGTTACTTTTTTTTGGTGAAGTCGAGATCGCAGCTATCGAGTAGATAAATTCTTTACCATCAGGCAGGCGTTCAACTCTCATATTAACCGGCATTTTCAAGGTGTCATTTCGTAAATCCGCTTTAAGCAGGGTTACAGAAATCCGCATGGTAGGGATACTTTCTGTATCTTCAACCATTTTATAATATCCGAATTTTTCGCATCTGAGGAATTCCTCCTTGAGTGATTCTTGAATTCCCAGAATGTAATTCATAAGAATCTGCTGGGTGGGAGCATCGTAGGGCCAGCCATCAAGCTGCTCCATTTGAGCCTCGCTGATTAAAGGTGCGAGATATAGCTTCTCATAAGCTGCTGGAATTATTGCAGGTTCGAATCTGAGACGTTTTGGTGAACAGAAACAAAATACTACGGCAATTAAAAGAAGATAGTTTTTATTCATGGTGCGACTATGATTTTCTGAATAGATGTTTTCCTTTTGCCTGCAATGTCTTTGTAGTTGATAGTCATGGAATAAAGACCAGGACTAAAATGCTCTTTTTGAATGAGCCAACAGTACTTTGGAATCTGGTGTGAGACTTGTTTGAGATTGCTGTTTTGCGAGGGTGATCCTTCATACTTGATCGATCCATCAAGACTATAGACTCTTATATCAGATACAGCTACACCGCTGATAAAGATTGAGTCGGTTTTTAAATGTCTAAGATAAATTCTGTTAGGGTAAACCAAAATTTTCTTAGGAGGCTTATTTAACAGTTGTCTAGTGCTGTAAATGCCAGATTTGATAATTTCTGCATTTAAAATCACTGAATCAGATATATGGGTTAGAACTGTAGGCAGTTTCTCCCAGGAAGACGAAATATTGTCATAATAATAAATGGATGAATCTGAATTTTCTATTCCAGTAGATGGAAATTTTAATGAAAAAGTTATGGTAAAATTATTTCTGTAGCGGTCATTTTTCCAGGAACCTGGAATTTTTATGTCATAAGTGTTTGTCATCAGATAAATTGAATCTGTGTTTTTGGCTGGATCACCAGACTTGGAAAGCTGAATATTGCCTCGCAGATCGGTTTTGGTATTGAGTGTAATATTGACATCTTTTCTATTGGGGGGATAGATAACGTAGGTCGATTCTGCAAAATAACTTATGTCGGAATATTCAAACCAGACTGAATAGGGGAGTACCTGTATGGGATTCCCATTTGATACTGTGACCAGAGCATAATCAGCATTTTTCCATCCTGCAAATTGGCAAAAACCATTGTTTTTAGAATCGAGTTGAACAGGAATTACTGTATCGTCATCAGATTTTCTTATGATAACTGAGGCTGCCCAGAGTTTATCTGTGGAAGGGTTCTGGTTAATAGTTTCGTTATATAGAGAAATATTTAAAGTATCTATATCAGAATCGAGTCTTTTAATGTAATATTTCTCCATCGCATAGGGATTAATAGATTTTGTTGTACCATCACGCAAGCTGCTGTTTTCCTGAAAACTCCAATGGTCAAACAGAGCTGCATCACTGAGGAAACGATTGGTATCTGCCAGGTAACCGGAAAAATAAGACGCTGTATGGAATTCATTAAGCAATGTCGTCCAGTCATAACCAAAAGTTTTTGCTGCAGAGCGGATGTTCTGATTAAAATCCATAACGGCGTTTAAATTGTTTTTATGAACTTTAGTTATAAAGTTATCAGTATTTACATTAGCAGTTACTTTCAGAAGATAAAGAAGGAGAATTGAATTTGTATATAAATCATTGCTGCCATCAAAAAATGACATTCTGGGGCCAGGATAGTTGAAATAAAAATTGGCATACTGAATGTAGTCGTTGATGTCAATAAAAATAAATTCTTCCATTGCAGTAGCACTGCCTTCTATCCAACTGAGAGGAAATTTATCCAGTTGAAGCGGACCATATTGGGAGATAACATTCCAGCTCATTGCATATTGAACTGCGTGGAAAAATTCATGAGCACAGGTAACTCTTATTCCTAACTCTGGATGCTTGTCGTATCCCTGTTCTTTCCAATTGGCGGTGGACCAGTTATTTCTTAATGAAATGTAACTTGAATAACCTTTTGATGAATTAACTGCTTTCTCACCAACCCAGGTGAGGCCATAATCATTCAGAGATAGTTCTTCAACGATTACGCTGTATCTTTCTGATGTACCGTTTTTTAAAAAGGGGGCAGGGGCACTAAGGCCAAATCTATCTATTTGAACAGACCAGCAACTGTCTAAAGCCCATCCCACTTCATCGATATAATCGGGTATTCCATTTGGCTTTTCCTCTCTGAGGCGCCAGTTTAATTTTGAGTAACCATAATTATCAGTACTGTCGACTGCATCGGCCCCATTAAGAGAGTAGCTGATATCGAAATTTCCTCCAGGGGAAATAATGGTAAGAAATGAACTCGGGATCGTGGCAGCACTTTTATAAAGAGTTTTGAATTCCGGACTAAGATCATCCCATAGCTGAATAAGAAGAAGAAAATCTCTATCAGAAGGTCCTTTAGTGTCTGGGAAAAGTCCCTGTTGCAGGTTTGATGAGAAACCTCTGGAGCGTTTTACACGTGTCGTTTTATGTTCAAGAATTGGTAAAAATCGTTCTTCTAAATTTTTTATTATCTCTGTTTTGTTTGCCAAATTGGATAGATCAGAAGATGGTAAATGTCTGGATTTGCCAGCAATAATTTGGGGTAAAAGGAAGAAGATGGCAATAAAGACTTTTCTTACCACAAGTAACACTTTTTTTAAATAAAACTTAAATGGAAATTTGTTTAGATCAGAAAATACTCTATCGTAGATTAGAATACATAGTCTTCGAAAAAGAAACAGGTGCCTGAAAAGCACCCGTTCTATTTGAAAAATAGTATTTAACCCGTTAACTCACTGTTCCCCTCTGAACGTGGGGAAGCCGAGGGAAACAGAGTCGCACACAAGGGAGGTGCTCAGAGTTTTAGGGCTTGTTCATTTGTTTATATCGGAAATGGCAACAGAGCACTTTAATTTTTTTTTAATAATTTGGGGATCTATATATTTTTACAGATTAATCCATAATGAAAACTGTGATAAAAACAGAAACTCACAAATTTTTTAGCTTACAGAATCAAACTGAGATGCAATTTCTTCCAGCGCTGGAAATTCTTTTCGGTATAGATTAAAAATCTCTCTTGCATAATCAACTTTGTTGCATTCTTTTGCTGCATCCAAGAGGTTTTCAAACATCTCGGAGTCCAGAGGATTAAGTTTAATGGACTCGACAAATAAAGATAAAGAATCTTCAAATTTTTTCTGATGATAGCAGATAATTCCTAAACCGCCAAAAGCTCTGGCACTTGGACCTTCACTGTCATTGGATTTGATAAATAGTTCCATAGCTTTAATCAGGTTTCCAGACATCAGTTCTTTTTCTGCTTCGTCAAGAATCGGGCTGTAAACTCCAATAGAAAGAGCTTTAGGACTGAAATAAATATTGTTGCCTTGTTCAATAATGCTTTCTTTTATAATTTTAATTTCTTCCAGATTTGGATCTACCATCAAAGCATTCTCTAATAAGGGAAGGATCTCTTGCACTTTCCGTAGTTTCAGCGATGCATCGAATAAATTCAGCAAGGCATCAATATAGACCGGATTGATTGAAACAGACTTTACAAACATGGCATAGGCATCTTGCCAGAAGCTTCTGGCCCATGACAGAACACCCATATTATTGAAAGCGCGCCAGTTTTGTGGATCGCTTTCTACGATTGAAACCAAAATTCGTGCGGCTTCCTGCAAATTTCCAGCAGAAATCGCTTCTTCAGCCTGCTGGTTCTCTCTTTTAAATTTCTCTTCTATAAAAGGTGTTTCAGGGTGCATTAACAATCTCTCCCTTTTGATGAGCAAAATGGCTATTTTTATAGTTCCGATGCCATTAATAAGTTAAAAAGAAATATACATTGAACAAGTACGAAATTAAAAATAATGTAAGTTGCAATAGTTTAAAAAAAACGGGGGAGAACTCATGGATAAGGTCTTGAAAAAAGTTTTTTCCATCAGAATAATTATTCCCATTATTCTGGTTGCTTTATCATCTCAACTGCTCTTTGCTTCTCAGGAGGAGTTGGAAGTAGAGCTGATTCCTTCAAAAAACGCATACACAGCCGGAGATTCGATTATTCTGGCTCTCAAAATTATTATTCCAGAAAAGTATCATCTGTATGGAAATCCTCTGGGACCGGGAATAGGTAAACCCATTGAGATTTCGATTGATGGTGCCAAGGATGTGGTCTGGGATGGAGTCAGGAAACCAGCTGCCAAAAAGTTTAAACCTCCTGTTGGAGAGTGGGTCTTTGCTTATGATAATCAGGCTGTTTTTTACCTCACTGGAAAAATTGCCCCTGAAATAAGTGGAAATATTGAAGGTTTGATTCATATTGAAGGCTTGATTTGCAATACTGCTTGCATTCCGGTAAAAAAGGAAATACCTTTTAATATTAATCTGAAAGCAACTGCTGAATCTGATCTGCATTTTAAAAATTATCCTGACCTTTTAAGGCTGATGGTTTCAGCTACGGGCTATTTTCCATTGTCAAATCATACTGTTTCTACTGAAATACCACCGGTTATCGGCCTCGATCTGAGTGGCTTAAGTGTAAAGGCTCCATCCCAGAATAATCTTATGCAGTGGAACTACTCACCGCTTGAGAGCAGGATGAATTATAATATCTGGCTTGCCATACTGTTAGGATTTCTTGCTGGAATATTAATGAATGTGATGCCCTGTGTCCTTCCTGTATTGGGAATAAAGATAATTTCCTTTTCGGAAATACGTCAAAGCTCCCGCAAAATGGCTTTAATAAAAAGCCTGGTATTTTCAGCTGGTATGCTTTCCATATTTCTGGTTCTGGCATCGTTGGCATCATTTGCCAACTTTTCCTGGGGAGAACAGTTCCGAAATCCGAGCGTATTGGTTGTGATTATTGCCATAATTGTGATTTTTGCTTTGGGAATGTTTGACCTCTTCATGATTCAGGTGCCTTCAAATATTGCTTCAATGGGAGGGAAGAAAAGAAGTGGATTAACAGGTGATTTTCTGAACGGAATGTTTGCTACCATTTTGGCAACTCCCTGCAGCGGTCCACTGCTTGGAGCAACTCTGGCCTGGACTCTTACACAGAAACCATTGATAATTTTTTCAATTTTTACTTCGATAGGCCTGGGTATGGCTTTCCCATACATCCTGCTTTCACTCAGCAGTAAAATATCCAGAATAATTCCCAAACCAGGTAATTGGATGAATGATTTCAAGCATCTCATGGGGTTTATACTGCTTGGTTTTGCAGTTTATCTTATGATAGGCCTTCCACAGAACATGCTGGTAAGTACTGTTGGAATGTGTCTGGTGCTGGTGTTTGGTATTGCTTTTTTTACTCATTATGCACCATTTGGA
Source organism: uncultured Fibrobacter sp. (assembly GCA_964472925.1). Taxonomy (GTDB): domain Bacteria; phylum Fibrobacterota; class Chitinivibrionia; order Chitinivibrionales; family Chitinispirillaceae; genus JAAYPC01. Next base: position 5,744 of record CAYYNL010000079.1, read on the forward strand.
TCATCAATGAAAAGAAAAGCAGCAATGGCTGTAATAGCTCTGATTATTTGCTTTTCGGGAGCGTATGTTAATTTTGGAATATTATACAGGGCTATCTCTACTGATGAAAAAGGGGTAGCAGGGCAGGAAGAAGGGTATTGGAAGGCGTTCTCCGCAGATGAATTGAAAAAAGCTCATGAACGGGGGCAAAATGTTATAATCGATTTCACCGCCAATTGGTGTGTAAATTGTCAGTTTAACAAAGTGACCGTGCTGAATACATCTCAGATTAACAAATTGATCAAAGAAAAAAACATAGTAGCCATGAAGGCAGATCTGACCAGGCCTGATCCCCAGATAGAATCACTTCTTCATCACCTGGGTTCACGAAGCGTACCTTTTCTGGCTATCTTTTCAGGAACAAATCCTTATGAACCGATCATTATGAGAGATATTATTAATAAAAAAAAGCTGGTGAGTGTATTGAAACAACTGGAGTAGCTCTTTGGGTTTTTTATTATTCTGTAATCAAATGCCTGAATAATTCAATTAACGGAATAATAATTTAAGCACATCTTGTACTGTAATGCTATTCATACATTTAAGATTACAGTTTTGGGGAGCATTTTTCTTGAGATGACAAGGAGAGCAGATTTGCTTGTTGTAAATTGTTGTTACACTTTTTCCGACAGGGCTCCATACAAGCGGGTTTGAAGAGCCAAATAGAGCGATCGTTCTGCATCCGGTCATTGCTGCAAGATGTGTGATGCCACTGTCATTACCAATATAAAAACTGCAATGCTTAAGCAGATAAGTGATGGATAAGAGGCTTTGATTCAAAAGTAACTTATCATTTTCAGGGAATCGTAGATGATGTTCTGCTGGTCCTGCTATCCAGATAATTTCAATGTCTCGATTTTTAAGTTGTTCCGATAAACTCAAAAAATTATTAAAAGACCAATTTTTTAAACGACTTCCGCTTCCGGGGCACAATATCGCTACCTCTCTGGTGTCAGACAGAAATGGTTTCACTTTGTCTGATTCATCTGGAGGAATGTTAAATTCAGGGAAGATGTCAAAACCAGGTGTTAAGTGCTGCTGAAAAAGAGAAAGATGATAGTTTACGATGTGAATGTTTTCTTTTGATGGAAAAGGCGGATGAACCAGAATATTTGAACTGGTAAATTTGGAAATATTCCTGACAAGTTGCGAATTATGATCGGAGAATAAAAGAAATCGATCAAAACGGTTTGTTAGTTCTGCTGTACCTTGATTACATTCGTCCAGAAAAAAAGGAATAAAAGATTTGCTGTTGATATCCAGAATTTCATCTATCAAACCTGCTGCTTTGGCAAGCTGGGCGTAAGAAGGATTTCCCAGCAGGCTAATATAATCAGTGAAGATGCTTCTAAATAGCTTTAACATGGGCAAAATGGTGAGAAAATCGCCAAGTGCTCCGTTATGATAAACTAACGTTTTCATACTATAATAATGATTGAAAATATCTCAAATCTTCCAAGAAGTCGATTTCTGGATAATCAGAATGCAGCAACTCTATTTTTTTTATCTGGGAAAGTGCAAACGCCTTTGTGGAATCCAGCTCAGGATAGAGAATCCTATGTTGGCGGGCCAGAAGAACCGGAGTATAATCTTTAATAAAAGTCATGGTTCTTTCAGGAAAAAATGCATTCTGAAACTTTTCCCATATAATTGAAATTGCGGTATCATTGGGATGAATCATATCTTGATTGTAAAAACGGTAATCCCGAAGTTCATCTATCATTATCTCATATGCAGGGAAGTAATAAACTTGGGAAAAACGTTGCTCAAGGGCATGAATTGCTGTCAAAAGGTGAGCTTTACTGACTTGATTTTTGTGCAGACTCTCCTGAATATAACGCACAGGACTGACTGAAAAAACTATTGTGAGAGAAGGATTAGAGCTAAAGAGATCTTCAAAAATCGGAATGAAAGTGTTTACAATTGAATCTGGTGTCAAAAGCGTTTGGGAAAAAATTTCCTGGGGAAATTTGTGACAATTGGCAACAACTCTTCTGTTTTTGCGAAGACAGAAGACAGACGCTGTGCCTGGGGTAAGTAAAAGAAAGTCAAGTTTTTTGTAATACTGGCTGGCCTTTTCAAGTTGATCATTCATATTATGGAGAGTAATATCAAGATCAGGATGTGAGAATCTTGAATGGTGATCCCAGCTTTTATAAAGGCCCTGATGATAAAAAATATCCTCTCTGGTGTATGGTTGAGCTGATATTATACGAGAAAGAGCTGAAGCTATAGAACAGGGGTTATAAAGTATTCCTGTAGGATTGCTGCACACATTAAAATGATAATGATTCAGTTTCTCTGCAATATGTTCAGAAAAGCATGAGCCCAGAAGAAGCAGGTATTTATCATGCGATATTTTTTTTGAACATGGAGAAATGGTTACCTGTGTCTGAAGTTGTATGCTCATAAGCTGGATAAGGCAGATGTTAACTCATCCGGGATTTTTCCAGAAGCAATATCAGAGAGTAAAATACGTTCAGAAGCCAATTGAGGAAAACCTGCCAGTGTACAGAAAGCCATGTTGATTTTCATAAGATTCATTGTCAGAGATTCCCAATCAAGAATGCAGGTTTGGTCAGGCATTTCACACTCATGAAAATTATAGGGGCAGCTTTGAATACATGAATCTTCACCATTTTTTAAAAGAAGACCGTGGGTACGGCAGATTACAGGTCTGCAACTGTATATTCTGCATCTGTTGTTTTCAAGAAAAGTGCAGTATCCGGTATTATTGGCAGATTGAAAAGACTGGGCATCAGGACCGATATGCATGATAATCTTAAAAGCTTCGATAGCAGATACAGTCTCGAGCTCACAGCAATCGCTGCAGCCGATATGACACTGAATTTTATCCTGATTGTAAATTACTGCTTTATCCCACAGAGAATCACAGAAAGAGCAGATTAAATCATATCTTGAAATAACATTTGTTAATGTGGCCATAATCTGTAATCAATCGAGTCCGATGGTTATTTTTCCATCCATTATTACCAGACCCTTAAAAAATTCACCTGCATTTCCTGCAGATTTGAAAGGACGTGGACCTTTCCCGGCTCCAATATAGAAACCCACCTGATACATGGTTTCTCCTGCAGAAATGTCTTTAGATTCTACATGAACAGCCAGCATATCAACTCTGCAGTTTTTCCAATACGGAGGAGCATTGCGGTCACCTCCCGGCAAGTAATAAAGCCCTTTGGTTTTACCCCATACAAATTGCAAAAGAAGATGGTTTTCGATACTGGCCCAGAATGACGGACAGTTTACTTCGCGGTATTTATGCTGAGTGGAATTGAAAGTCTCCCTTAATGAACCGCTGCAGAAATCCAGTTTGTAATTAGTCCAATGGTCATTAACCAGATACAATGGAGAAAGATATTGCTCATGCATTTCAAAAGTACTATCACCGGTAATATCATCCAGAATCACCAATCCGTCATCTCCCCAGGTAAGTACTCTTATGTCTCTGTGGAAAATCAAATCGCCTCTTGAATCGAAATAGTTGATTCTTCCGCTTGTATCGAAACCGTCCCTTTGAAAACGGTCCCAATGATATGCTACTTCCCAGCTCTTTACCGGATTACTCACCGAAGGAATTCCAAGTAAAGAGGCTTTGAACTGTGCAACCAATTCCGGTTGATTATGAACGCTGAAACCAACAAGTGGATGATTTCCAATTGCTTTCCAGGCCATACTCCTGGTAGTACGGATATTTCGACGATAACAGACTTCAACATAAGGGTAGATATGGCGGGTATCGATTGCATTTTCAATCTGGCCGGACGAAAAGAATCTTTGCTCTTTTGAAAATGGAAGACATGCCAGAAGAGAAAGCTCAAGGCCTACCTGGCTCTGGAAATACAGTTCCCATCCTTCATGATGCTGCTCAAAACCGAAAACCCACGGTCCCTGATTTTCCTGGCTGGTTAACAAACAGGTATCCATCCAGGAGAGAAGCTTACTGGTTATATGTAGAGCTCTGGGATCATTGTGCCATAGTCCCCAGGCAAGAATAAATGGCCTGGGAACAAACATGGGCAAATCATGTCCACCAGGGGTAAAGATTAATCCGTTGGGAAGGCAGAATCGCAAAAGTATATCGAAAGTTCTCTGGTGATTTTTACTGGCAAGAAAGTCAGGTCTTTCCTTGTTGTGCATGGAATAGGCAGACATTGCAAGGACTACCCAGGCGCTATACATCAGGACTTCCGGATGGAAGAAACCATGATTCTCTGCTGTCATATCGGGAAAAAGGTTTTGAGTTGATACGGTTTTAGCAACAGAATTACCGAAATACTCACTGTGATCGGTTTTATCATGAATGCATGATGCAATGTTGACAGCCCATTTTCTTAGTGATAATTCCCATTTGGATACATTTGGATGCTTGGGATTGAGATTAATGGCCCAGGCAAGTACAAGGGTGTCTATAGCATTCTCTTCTACTTTTGTATCGAATTCACTACCACTTGGGGGAAGAAGGTCTATGAAGCGGTTTGCTTCAAATGCCACGATCTCCTTTATGCGGGAGATAAGTTTCTGGTCAAGTATATCACGGCAGAATATTGAGCATACTCCAAGCAGAGTAGCCCATATACTACTTCGCCAGTTTTCCCCCCATCTTTTGCGTTCAAGAAATGTTTCTACGTCAAGAGAACCAGTAAGATGCGTTTCGCAAGCCCAGTGCACTCCGTTTCTGATTTTTTTTATCAGGTCTTCTTTATTGATTATTGCACTGATAAGATCACACTGATTCAGATACAGATAACTTCCCAGTGTACAAAGTATGTTAATGTGAGGACGGATAACATATTCGATGACCGGGGAAGAAGATCCCACGGATCGCATGTTGAAAGTTTGTGGGTCAATAGATCCAAATATACCGTTTTTCTGATCTATATCTACCCAGGACTTTAGATAATATGGGATACTTCTTGAAAGTAGTCTCAGAATTTTCTGAGATTCTATTTTTTCGGTAAATTGAAGCATGTGAAGTGCCTTAATGTGCTGAATTGTTATTAGGGAACATCAAACCGGTTTATCCATAGGATAAACTACAATTACATTTTCGTCATCTGATGCATCTTTGCATTTCTTAGCAAATTCCCTTGCAGTGTTTGAATCATAAAGAACAATAAAAGCATCACCAAAAAAACGGGGAAGCCGGTCACCTTTAAGCCAGTCCATATGTTTGTTGACCAGATCGCGTAAAAAAAGGTTATCCGGACCTGAATAACCGATTCCTAAATATGTCATTTTTCTTATTCCAATTTTATTAAGTTCTGATAGTCGGTTTCGCTTCACAGAATTTCTGAAGCTTTATGTATAAAGACAAGAAAGTGATCAAAGCCTGTTGCCTGCTTTTGTCAGAAATCTGAGAAAAAAAACTATTCGTTATTAAGTTAAATTAATAAAAGGAATGTATTGTGAAAAAGGGAGATCAGTAATAAAAGCTATTTTAATTGCTGAACCTCAAAAAATGGGTAAGCAACTTAATGATTTTTACTTTTTTTGGAATGATTTAGGTTTTAAGGAATGTGGTTTTTTTTGAAAAAGCCGCATCCTCAAAAGCTCTTTCTGTTCCAAAAATTGGCACCGTATTTTCTATTTTGAATTCGCTGAGAGTGGCTTCGATTTGTGGTGAAGGATCTAAGATTGCCAAAAATCTTCCTAATCCCTGAAATTTTGTGAAAGAACTCAGAATAAAGTTACAGGAATCGGAGTCAATAAGCTGAACGTCAGTTAATTGGATTGCTGTTGCCTTCCAGGGAGCCGTAAAAGCCTTATCTATCTCTTTCTCCAGCAAGTAAAGATTTCGTCTGTGTAAGACTCCCACCAGATGAATTATCGCATAACGGGTTTTGGTGTACATGTAAACATCTAAATAATCACTGAATGAATGTTCATTGGAAATAGTTTCAGAATCGGTGATAGTAGAATCATCTTTCTGCTTTATTCGAAATGCGATATTATTAACAGTTTTCACAGGAAGATTCAAAGTAGCGGCAATTATTTTAGGTTCAATATTTCTTTTTATCATTCGATAAATACGGTGATACATTTCCAGAGAAAGCTCGCCTGATCGATTTTGCATATAATCCTCATCCCGAACATAGAATTTTATTTCAGTATTTTACATTTCCGGGTAAAGTGGGTCAATGTTTCCTTATGCTTCTATAGAGGAAAAATCCGATATGATCTTCAAGCATAGATCGTATCGAGGTTCACTTGCTATCGAAATTTAATTGGGGTGTTGCCTTCTTGTGCCTCTGGACACAGAGATGTATATTTCACAAATCTGGGGGGCTGTAGCTCAGTTGGGAGAGCGCGACGTTCGCAATGTTGAGGTCAGGGGTTCGATTCCCCTCAGCTCCATAACCGGCCTG
>CAYYNL010000079.1:12271-20228 GCA_964472925.1 uncultured Fibrobacter sp.
GGCCTGTGTTTGTGTACCCAAGAAGATACCACTGCAACATGCAATCAGCACGATTAATTTTTATCCTGTTAATAATAATTACCACTTATTCTTTTTCTGCTGAATCTTTTAGAAGCTTCTCCTCCTGTATCTCTATACAAGATATAGAAATAGTGGGTGACACTGTTTGGGTAGCTTCCAGTGGAGGTATTTATAAACACAGCCGTTCGACAGGAAAAGGAACACTACTGCCAAGTACTTCTTCTTTGCCAGATCCTTTTTCTACCTCTTTATGTTTTGATTCAGATAAATTTATCTGGTCAGGAACAAATCAGGGATATCTTACCAGATATGATGCTAAAGGGAAGAAAGCGGTTTCTTATAGTTATGTATCAGCGAATTGGCCTATAACCAATCTGCAAAACTATGGTAAATACATCATAGTCGGTTCTGCAAAGGGGCTAAGCATTTTTGATACAAAAAAAATGAATGCTGTTAAGAGTGCCACCAAATTCAACACTTTCCCTACCGCAAAGGTAAATGCGCTGTTGATTCACAATAATATTATTTATGTTGGTTTGGATCAGGGTATAGCAAAATTGATTATTAATGGAGGAATAGAATCCATAAAGAATATGTATGATCCTGGTATCTGGGTTATGGATACAACAGTACTGACTCCGGTACGGAGCTTTCTGGTTAATTCGGGTTCAGTTAAGGCATTTTCCGGATTTTCGACTATATTTAATGGCAAAATACTTCATTCTGATGGGAGCATTCTTTACAGTAATAATAAGGAAATTTACAGATTCCCCAGTGATATCACAGTTTTAAAATCAAACGGAAACGAATGCTGGATTGGTACAAAGGAGAATTATTTTTACCATTGGGATGGGAAAAATGCTACTAATTACACAATTCCAGGAATGACTTGTACAAATATAAACCGAATTTTTGTTGATCATGCTTCCAATATATGGCTGATTCCAAGTATAGATGCACAGAATTTTCGATGGTGGCATGCAATAATGTCCTTACAGAATGATGAATGGAAACTTTATAACAGCCAAAATTATCCTGAAATTGGTGGCTTTGGTGATAACCCTAATTCGATTGGTATAACAGAAAGCCATCATGTCGGTAAAGGTTCCGAAGAATGGAAAATGTGGTTTGGCTTTTCTGGTGGGGGTACAAAATGCTTCATACCCGGTTTACACAAATGGTCTGTTTTCAGCGAATTACAACAGATCGGAACTGGTACTCCATCTAAATTTTTCTATAACAAACCAATCTGGACTAAAAATGATGCGGTTGCACAGGATTCTTCGGGCTACATCTGGATTTCTTTCTGGAGAAACGTTAACAACAGTTACAGACACCACTCTTTAATATGTTATGATTCAGAACATGAACCTGATACCGAGCAAAAAGACCCTGCTAATGCTCATTTCCGCTGGTTCTTTGATGTAAATGATTTGTGTCATGCTGATAATTATACCGTTTTAAACGTAGATAAAGAGGGAAACATTATCGCTGGCAGTCAAGACGGAAAGGTTATAGTTTTCAATCATAATGGAAACCCTCTGAAAGATTCTGTATCAGTTTGGGGAGTTTTCACAAGGGGAAGAAATGAATTTGGAGAATTGCAGTCATTGGGAAATATTCTGGACATGGCAAGTACAAATGATGGTACAACCTGGATAGTTGCTCAGAGCGGAGTTTACAAACTTGAGGCCAGACTTCGCGATCCTGCTTCCAAATATATCAGTGATACGCTGGAACTGCATGAAGAGTTTGGAACTGGGGTAAGAGCAATTGAAGCAGAAGATGGATCGGTACTTTGGATGGGGATAACCAAAGAGGGTGTAGTAAGATATGATCTTCTTACAAATGAGAGGACTGTTTTCGGGACAGCTCATGGGTTGATTTCCACTAATATAACAGATCTGGCTCTGGACAGGAAAAATGGTCTGCTGTGGATAGCAACAGAGGAAGGTATTTCCCGATTGTCGATCGGATATAAATTTTCAGAGAACTCCGGTTCAGGTGAACTTGTCTATCCAAATCCTTTCAGTAAAAAACGTCATTCAATGATTCATTTCAAAAATCTTCCTGCTGGAAGTAGAGTAGAGATCTTTGACCTGAGCGGAAAACTCATCGATAAGGCAAAAGTGGCACGTGAAAGTACAGAGGGCATCTATTATACTTGGACTCCTTCTTCAGCTACAGTTCCAGGAACCTACTTTTATTCGATACATGGGGATAACCTGAAAAAAGCCGGTAAATTCATAATAACTCCCTGAATAATTCAATCCGGGGATCGTTTTGTTTAAATTTTCAGTAATAATTCCAACCTGTAACCGTTACCAACTGCTTAAACGTGCGGTACAAAGCGTTTTGAACCAAAAATCAGTTGCTTTGGAAATTATAGTAGTTGATGATAGTACAGAAACAGATGCTTCCGCAAGTAATCTCCAGCAATACTTCAGGCAGTTTGACATAATTTATTTAAAAACCGGAGGAGCAAAAGGAGGTGCTTACAGTCGGAATCTGGGCTTATCATATGCCAGAAACGATATAGTGGCTTTTCTGGATGATGATGATCAATGGCAGCCCCATAAGCTTTACGCTCAAGCTTTGCTAATGGAAAATACCGATATAGCACTTTGCTATACTGGCTTATCAATTTGTAAGCAGAATGGATCTTTACGTTACTCTTTTCGTAAACCGGATTTTCCTGATCACTTCAAATCGATAATGAAGAAAAACTTTGTTGGCGGAACCTCATCTGTGGTGGCATGGAGATCACATCTGGAATCAATAGGTGGTTTTGATGCATCTCTTCCAGCTCTTCAGGATTATGACCTTTACATCAGGCTTTTAAAGCGGTGGAAAGCATGCTGGACAGTTGAATCGCTTACCTTGTATGATGATATGCATGGTATGCAGAAAGTTTCTTGTAGCCGCAGGCGGTATCTTGATGCCAGAAGTTATATGATCAAAAAATATGAAGGTGAAAAGTATTATCCATTATTAATAAAAAGCCTTAAAAATATTGAATACTTGAAAATTATCAGATCACGTCAGTTCTTTATGGAAACCATTCGTGACATCTTTAAAAGATAAAATGTATGCAAAAGATTAAAGTCGCACATGTTGTACATACCTTTTTACCAATTACTGAAAACTGGATTTTTAATCAACTGCATTATAATGATAGTTGTGATCACCTGGTAATCTCTCAATTTCGTAAAAATGAGGCTTTGTTTCCGGTAAAGGCTCTTTATTCTGCATGTGAAGGTGGATTTTGTCAGAAAATTTACAAGCAAATCTCCAGAATGAAAATCTGGCCTTCACAATACTTCTACCATTCTATAATTTGTAAAGAGAATCCACATATAATTCACGGCCATTTTTCGACTGAATCATGCAGAATTTTAAATGTTGCCCTTAAGCAAAAAATTCCACTGGTGACTACCTTTTATGGTCTGGACGTGAATAAATTACCCAGGCATAAATACTGGAAAAGAAAATATGCCAGTTTATTTAAAACCGGGAGTGCATTTATCGTAGAGGGACATCACATGGCAAAAAAACTGGTTGAAATCGGTTGTGATCCCCAAAAGGTAAATGTTATTCATATCGGCATTGACATCGAAAGAATCCGTAAAAAACTCAGCAGAATCAGAACTGATGAATCAGTTTTTAAGATACTTTTTATTGGTCTTGAAAGAGAAAAAAAGGGAGCTATGGATGCAGCCAGAGCATTTTGCGGATTTCTTAAGAACTTTCCAAATGCAGAGCTTCACATGGTAGGAGAGGGCAAATACCGAAAACGGACGGAAAAGTACTTCAAAGACAATGGATGCATATCACGGGTTAATTTTCATGGTATGGTAACTGTAGACCGGTATCATGAGCTGCTTGCTTTATGTGATGTGGTTTTAGCACCAAGTTGTACTGCTGCTGATGGAGATACTGAAGGTGGAGCACCTGTGGTTTGTATTGAAGCGCAAGCAGCAGAAAGAGTAGTGATAAGCACTATCCATTGCGATATACCTGAAATCGTGCTTCATCAAAAAAGTGGTTTATTGTGCAATGAGCATGATGTCGATCAATTGACCAAAAATCTTCTTTTGGTGGCTCAGAACCCGCAACTGCGAATCAGGATGGGACAACAGGGTTACGAACACGTACAGAAAAATCATTCTATCAAAAAACAGGTTACAAAGATTACTTCAATTTATCGTTACCTAATGGAGAATACAAATGAGCGATCTTAAAAGTATTATCTGCAGTGATTCTCCGGTATGCGATTCCCAGTGGCTTGCTTACTGCAAGGATTGCTCCTATGCAACATTTTTCCAAACACCAATGTGGGTCAGAGCATTTGAACAATGGTCAGAGGGGAGAATAAAAGCAGACACAAGAATAATTGAATTTAATGATGGAAAAAAGGTCCTGTTTCCTTTAGCAATAAAAAAAATTGGCTGGCTGAGAATTGGAATCAGCATGCCTGCATCCACCTACGGGGGATGGATTACCCAGGAAAAGCTTCAACCTGAACATGCGATTTCTTTGCTCAAGTATATTAGGAGGAAATACAAGGATTTAATACTGGTAGAAAACCCATACGACCCGCTTCTTTCTGATATTTCCATAGATAATGCCAGAAACATTGGTACTTCTTCGATTGATTTGACCCAAGGAATAGAAAGTGTGATAAAAAACAGTAAATACTATCACCGCAAAAATCTTAAAACTGCAGAGAAAAGCGGGGTTACGATTCAGGTTGTGGAGGATTTCTCAAAGTGGCTTGAGTATTATAATGTCTATAAAGAGTCAATAGAAAGGTGGAAAGATAGAAAAATCTTTTCAGGAGTAAAATATGATATGCGCTTGTTTGAAATTCTTCACCAACTGGACAAATCATTACGAAAACTATGGATTGCAGATTTGGAAGGTAAAGTCATTGCCGGTATTTTATGCTTTTACTGGAATAGACATGTAGTAGCCTGGAATGGTGCCGGGCTTTCCAGTTATTTTCACTGCAGACCTAATAATATGCTTTATCAGTGTGCAATTGAGCACGCATGTAAGAATAATTATCATTGGTTTGATTGTAATCCAAGTGGAGGTCTGGAGGGAGTTTCAAATTTCAAGCAGGGCTTGGGAGCAAAAATGTTTCAGACCAGAATTATTAACCAAAGGTCTTTCATCAGAAAAATATTTGCTTTAGTCAGATCTCAGAAATGAAAAGAGACTTTCAGGGGCAACCACCATGGGTGCCAGGGCAATGAAAGTCTCAAAAATCAAATCATCCTGAAGGAAGCATTTGAACTGTCAATTGGATCAATAGTTTCTGTTTCTATTGCGATTGCCAAATCCAGCCGATCTGCCAAAACCGCCGCGAGACCCACCCTGTGGATTTTCTCTTGCGATATTGACTTTCAGGGCTCTTCCATCAAAAGTGAAATTATTGAGCTGATTGATAGCTTCATCTGCATTTTCCATTTCCACAAAGCAGAATCCACGTGGTTTTCCGGTCATCTGATCTGTTGGAATTTTAATGGAAGTTACTTCGCCATACTGAGAGAAAAGATCCTTAATGGACTCTTCAGTACTCGAAAATGACAGATTACCTACATAAAGCTTCTTAGACATGCGTCCTCCAGAAAAAAAATAAATAAAAAAATAATGTGACAGAATCACATGGAAATTTTCGTCAGATGTATAACTAGCGGGTACAAAGGTGGATTTTTATTAAAAAAGCCAAGATGTAACCGGGTTTAGTATTTATATCTTAAATATCAAAAACTCTTAATAAAATTATTATTTCAACACCCGGAATATGAGGCATAATAAAAAGGAAATGCATCAACAGACCGATATATTACACTAAATATAATTCATGGGAATATAAAACAACTTTGTTTTTTAGATTTTTTATCAGGATTTATCACTAAGAATCAATATTACCCTGTTTGAGACTTAAAAACTTCAAATTCAGAGCTTTTTTGAAAAAACAGGCGAAGAGGATATTTGCTGTCATACTTTTTACAAAAGGATTCAATTATTTTTCTCAACTTCTCACTTTCAAAAAGGAATTAATATGCAAGATAAATCCTGCTATTCAAAAGAAACTATCTGCGTACATGGGGCTTATGATCCGATTCAACATAATCGTTCCAGGGCAGTACCGCTATATCAGAGTTCTGCTTTTGTCTATGATTCAACCGATCATGCTGCAAATCTGTTTAGCATGGACAAAGATGGCTTTATCTATATGAGATTAGGTAATCCAACAGTGGAGGAGGCGGAAAAAAGAGTCGCAATGTTAGAAGGGGGAATCGGAGCGGTTGGTTTTGCTTCAGGAATGTCTGCACTGATGTCATTTGTTCTTAACTTCCTTAAACCAGGTGATCATATTGCTGCTGCAAATTGTCTATATGGTGGATCTGTTGGGCTTTTTAAGGATACGTTGACAACATTGGGATATAAAACAACATTTTTCGATCCGTTAAGTATTGATGAACTGAAAAAAAATATTACAGATCAGACAAAACTGATCTGGATTGAAAACCTGGCTAATCCTACACTGATTGTGCCCGATATAGAGGAGATTGCATCTTTAGCCCGACAGAAAAAGATTCCATTGGCAGTCGATAACACTATTGCAACTCCCATATTAACTAATCCTATTCAACATGGGGCAGATTTTGTATATCACTCCTGTACCAAATATATGGATGGACATGGAAGTATAATAGGTGGATTTGTCGTTGATGCAGGCACATTTGATTTTGATAAAAAGAGGTATCCGCTGTTATATGAGGAGGCACCTGGTGGAAAAAGTTACATGGAAAAATACGGTAAAGAGGCATTTCTTTATCGGATGAGAGGTAAAGTGCTGATGAATACCGGTGGGTGTATGGCTCCATTCCATGCTTTCTTGTTGATCAGGGGAATGGAGAGTATGCATGTACGGATGGAACGTCATTGCACTAACGCCATGAAAATCGCCACATTTCTTAGCAACCATCCATCGGTGGGTTGGGTCTGTTATCCTGGATTGGAAAACCATAAAAGCCACCAAAATGCATTGAAGTATCTGGGAGGTTATTTTGGTGCCATGATCGGTTTCGGACTTAAAGGCGGATATGAGGAGTGTAAAAAATTCATAAACAGTATCAGACTATTGACACACACCACTAACATCGGAGATACTAAAACTCTGGTTATTCATCCTGCCAGTACAACTCACAGAAACATGACTGCTGCAGAAAGGGAAAAGTCCGGTATCTATGATGATTTTATCAGAATGTCAGTAGGTCTGGAGAATTCTGATGATCTGATTGCGGAGATCGACAAAGCAATAAATGCAGTGTCTGGCTAAGCCGGTGGAGCCAGATGTCTCATAAAGTCAATATCGTGCATTCTTGCTTTCGCGGCTTTGCCGTTCAATCAAGTACTGCCGCCTGTGGTGGTAGTATTTGACTCTTTTATTTCCAACCCGTATCAAGTTACCACACAGCGTTGAGATAGCAGGATCTTACACATTAAATTTAAAAAACATAATATCTCCATCCTGAACAACATAATCTCTTCCTTCAGAACGGATTTTCCCTGCGGCCCGAAGCGCCACTTCCGATTTGTAAGTTTCCAGATCGTTTAAAGTGTAAACATCTGCCCGGATAAACCCTTTTTCAAAATCGGTGTGGATTACTCCGGCTGCCTGCGGAGCTTTACATCCCTTCGGAATTGTCCATGCACGGTTTTCTGTTTTACCTGCGGTAAAATAGGTTTCCAGTCCCAGAAGTGAATATGCAGCTCTGGTCAACACTGCCAATCCAGGCTCTTTATATCCAAGCTCAGTCAGAAAAGCTATCCGCTCATCCTCTGCAAGCATGGCAATCTCTGATTCCAGTTTACCACAGATCTTTATGCAACCAGCACCTTCTTCTTCTGCGATTTTGCG
>CAYYNL010000080.1:0-20015 GCA_964472925.1 uncultured Fibrobacter sp.
ACTGTTGATCCTGACGATAATCTATCTTTTTTTTCGGAATTTATTTCTGATAAACCCTATAAAAGACAACTTAGATAAATCATCACATCAAACAGCAATAAAACCTGAGCATTTCTCAGAGTAGCTAATTCCCACATGGGTTATTCTACTTTTGCCATATCACCCACTATTGGAATAATGGCATCCACCCCAAAGCCTTTTAAAATTCTATTGTGGTGTTTCGAAAGATTTGTAATCTGTTTTCTTTTGTTCACTTTGTCCTGTATTGCTTTTTACCATTCCTCCGGTTAAAATCATCTTTATGGCATCTTCAACCGTAATATCCAGTTTTTTTATCTGGTCTTCCCGTACTACTGCCAGAAAGCCACTGGTGGGGTTAGGGGTGGTTGGAATAAATACAGTATAGGATTTTGCATGACCTGCTTTTATAAACACCTCCCCTACTTCTCCTGTATTAAAGGCTACAGCCCATATTCCCGGAGAAGGATACTGAACCAGCACAGGTTCTGTGAAAAATTGACTATTTCCGGAACGTAAAACCTCGGCCACCTGTTTTGTAGCAGCATAAATCCTATTAAGACCTGGCACTTTTTCAAAAAAGCCATCTATCATTTTCAATATTTTTGATCCCACTACCGTCTTAATGAATATCCCTATAAACACGATCGAAAAAAACATACCTATCACAGAGATTCCCTCTATGACAATACGCAAAATGTCAGAGTCACTAATAAAATCCGGCAGGATTTTAAGCACCCTATCAGTAAACCCACTTCCAAATGACATCAGAAGAAACACCACATAACCGGTGACCATCAAGGGTAACAAAGCTAAAAATCCGTGAATAAAATGGTTAATATTTTTTTTGACGAAACGATTCATACACTCAAACTTCCTTATATCATTCTGTTAACATCAACTGTTCTATTTGTTTCTGGTCACCAATTTTTCAGGTCAGGGCCACAGATAGTACATATAGCCCCCATAGACCATTAATAAAAGCAATCCCTCAATTCTGTTAAGCACAAATCCAGTTCTCATGAATGGCACCAGAAGAGCTGCGGTTCCCAACATGAAATAAAGGCTTATCTGACCTACTCCTTTTGCCTCCAATGGAGATATTAAACCACTCACTCCCAAAATAGCCAGAATATTAAAGATGTTGGACCCAATAATATTGCCGATGGCAATATCATCCTCTTTCTTTATAGCTGCAATAATTGATGTAGCCAGCTCGGGCAGACTGGTTCCTGCAGCCACAATAGTTAACCCTATCACCGCTTCACTAACTCCAACAGCTCTGGCCAGATCAACTGCACCATTTACAAAAAAGCGGGATCCCATAATAAGCAAGCCCAGCCCACCTATTATAAAGATTATATCTATAGCTACACTTACCTTCTTTTTTATTACCAACTGTTCTACAGGAAAATCCACTTTCGTCTCTCCGGTTCTCCGTGCGGTAATAACTGTAAACAAATTATAGGCAATAATCCCAACAAAAAGAAACAGGGCTTCCACTCTGCTTATAGTCAGATCATGGAGTACGACCATCAGAAACACCGAAGCTGCAACCATGACCGGTGTATCAACCCGAAGCACATTCAAATGAACCTTCATCGGACGAACTAAAGCAGATAGCCCCAGAATTATGGCGATGTTAAAGATATTTGATCCTACCACATTACCCACTGAAATATCACCTAATCCATTCAGTGTGGCATTAACACTAATCACCAGTTCTGGTGCACTGGTTCCAAATGCTACAATTGTCAATCCGGTAACCAGAGCTGACACGCCGCATCGTAAAGCCAGATTCGCACTTCCCTTGACCAGCAATTCTGCTCCGAAATAAAGTAACACTACTCCAATTGTCAAAAGAAAAATCATCACAATCATAGAAACTCCCTTACTTTGCAGAATAACTAAACCTTAAACAGGACAATTCTTATTGAGCTCCTTGCTTCTCCCCTTTTGCTTATAGAATCCACAGTTTTCGACAATATTACCTTGTCGATATACAGTTCCATCAGCAATGGTCTGCTACGGAAGGCAGACTGCAAACTCTATAGCCTAAAGGGTGCTATGTGTTTCCATCACCTAAGAATCATCAGAATTAAGTAAACTCTATTTGGAAAATTAAAAATAACCCTCAAACCTGTAATTATGATATGAATAGCCAGCTATGTTGCTATTCTTCTTTATTAGAGTAACCAGTTCATTTTCAGTATCCACTTCCTGCTGATTAAATATGACCCAGAAAATCAAACCACTGCTCTGATGCCTCTCAACAGTTAACAGTTCATTCAGAATTCTTCTGGTAAAAGAATCCAGAAATGTATTGCCTCCTACCACAATGGCTATAGGCATCTGCATTTTCAGTATCTCATCACGAATTTTGCAGAAAAATTCACTGCTGGATTTCTCAAATGAATTACCTCTGCCGGTATAATCGAGTATCTTTTTCAGCAAGGTGGCATCGTTTATCAAACGGTTCTCTTTGATGATCCTGCAGATAAGAAGACCTGAAAAGCTGGAAACACACCAACTGATAAGGAAAGCTTTGTTTTGCAGTATTTCAGCAACATTAGAACTCCCCTTCAGATTTCCGTCAGTGTAAAATAAAAGGACGCCGCACATCAAAAGACAAAAAAGTACAATTAACCCCGACCCGATAATCCCTCTCCATATTTTCCTCTCTATTATTCCTGTTTTTCTTGCATTAGCTATGATTTTCAGGGGTTTGACAATTCTCATAATTTCCGGCTTTTCATCCAAAAACTTTTGTCCTTCTAAATACAACAAATTCCAGTTTATATCAGAACTTCTTAATGCGCTTTCTACCACATTCTTTATATTATCATCCTTATTTGCCCGATCGATAATCATTATGTCATGCTGTAAATAATCGAAGCCTTCTCTTTTTTGATATGACTGTATTTTACGGCTTATCTCCGATTTCAGAGTAGCCGTTGTTCCATTATGAACCAATCGGATATCATTATATTTCATTTTATTTTGAGAATCGTTTCTGGTAATATTTTCACTATTCATTATTATTTACTCCTGTTTTCTATTATTGAAACCACAGAACAAAGCTAACCTTATTTCCGCAGTTGGGATGGATAGAGTTGCTTATCATATTGAACTGATAAGACTCGAAAGTGCTGAAGGCTTTATCGGAAAGCTAATAAAGTCTTAAACACCTGCAGTCTTCCATGCTTGGCCGTGAGCCTCTTTTAACTGCAGTCGGTTTGTATCACTATAGTTTTATTATTAGCTGTTTAAACATCCTGTCAGCTAGACCATCTTTACTTCTGGTCTTGAAGTAATGGTCTGAGTACAGACAAACCAAGTAACAAGAGCTTGTAAAGCTCAATTTTAGAAAATGAGCTGAATTCTAAATTCTGAGGGGAAAAACTGTCAAACAGGCTGCTGCCACTCCTGTTCGCTGATAAGTTGTTGGAGAATAGAACTGAAAGAACAAACGCAGCGTATTTAGCTGAGGATATACACAGAAAATTGTTTTTCGAACTATTCTGAAGCGGTTTTCATATTTTGAAGGTGCTATAAAATCATTGTTTTTATATAACGCCTTTTCCAAAACTACATTTTTATTATGGGAGTACTGATCTGAGGAACAGCTTATTTCTTCACCAGAGATCTTATAATTATCAGAAGCAGAATTTAAAGATCCAAACCAATTGATACAAACCAGTAGTATTAGATGCAGTAGAAAAAGAGATGAAGGTTTCATATTAAATTTCTGTTACAGATGAATTCCTACTACGCTTCAGAAATATACATATTGCCTCTGGAACTTAATTGTTATTACCCCACAACTGCTCTATCAAATGATAGCAGATTTCAATTTATGTTGATAGCTGGTATGGAGAAGGTTTTGTGGATACGAGTTAAGCCACAACAAATTTACATCATTTATGCTTATTTAGAATTCTTGAGAATTCCAAATAACCAATACTAAGATTTTTTCCGCAGTTGGTGGATGTAGTCGAATTGATAAGACTTGAAGGTGTTGAAGGCTTTATCGACAAGGTGATAGAGTCGAAACTCCTGATTGGCTTAGCAATCAACAGGTTACGCGAATGTGCCACATCCAACTGCGGAATTTAGATTTAAGCTCTCGATATGGCAGCAAGTCTCGTATTAATCAAAAAAACATTAATCCTAAAAACCGCAGCAGGTGAGGATGAAGAACCGTAAGATATTGATGCAGAAAGGTTTGAAGTCCTTGAAGGTTTTATCTACTGGTGATAAGACCGAAAGTACTGAAAGCCTTTATGCGCAATAGATTAAGTGTTGTCCGCGTCAATCTATATCCACCAGCCGGTACTGGTTGACATTTATCTGATATTCATTGATTCTTTTTGTCAGCCATGCACGATCGATTTCCAGAAGTTTTGAAGCCATAGAAATGTTACCGGCTGTTCTTACCAGTGCTTCTTCAATTCCTTTTTTTTCGGCCTTTGCCCTGATCTCTTTTAAAGTAAGCATCTTTTGGACCGGATTCTCTGGTACAGGTGAATCGGACTGAGAGAAAAACAGTGCGGTTTCTTCAATACGGTTATTAGGTGAAAGCAGAATCGCTTTCTGAATTTTATTTTCCAGCTCTCTGACATTACCCGGCCATCGGTAGGCAAGAAGAGCAGCGTGTGCTTGAGGAGACAGTTTTTTGCGCTCAAGACCGAATTGTTGACAATAGCGTTCTATAAAATATTCTGTGAGCACAATGATATCATAATCTCGTGAACGCAAAGGTGGTATAGTGATAGGTAAAACATTCAATCTGAAATAAAGATCCTGCCTAAACCTGGACTCGTTTACAAAAGCCTCCAGATCACGGTTAGTCGCCGCAATGATTCTGACATCAACGGTTATGGGATCATGTCCTCCCAGCCTTGTGATTTCCGATTCCTGCAGCACTCTCAAAAGCTTTACCTGCACATCCAAAGGCATCTCACCTATTTCATCCAGAAACACAGTACCTCCATTTGTAACCTCAAAGAGTCCCTGTGTTCTTTTTACTGCCCCTGTAAAAGCACCTTTTTCATAGCCGAAAAGTTCGGATTCTATAAGATTGGCTGGGATGGCTCCACAGTTAATAGCCCTGAAAGGTTTGTCGCAACGGGTCGATTGCTGATGAATAAAATGTGCCATCAGTTCTTTTCCTGTTCCAGTTTCACCAAAGATAAGAACCGGTGCATTTGTGGGAGCAAAAGTCTTTGCCTGATTAATTACCTTTTTCATGCTTTCACTCTGATAAATAAATCCGGGTGCACCATTATTTTTAAGTTCCTGAAGACGGGCTATGGTTCTGGCCTGATTCTGACGTTCCCTTGCATTTATCAGAATCTCTGAAAATAACGGAGCCAATGCATCGCAAAGCTCCTTATCTGAGTTGTTAAACGGTTTCGCTCCCTTCTTCCTGTCAAGATAAAGGAATCCCAGAACACTTTCTCCTGCGGTAAGCTGAGTACAAATAACAGAAGAAACAGAGTTGGTTTCCAGGGAATCAGCCTTACTTTGCAATTCTTTCCAATCTACATCATGCATCAGAACCGCTTTTTTTTCTTTTCTGGCCCATTCGATTGCTTTTGTAGAAAATCGATCCGATGGAGCATTTGATGGAAATGTGGCGACAGTTGTGAGTTTATGAGTTTCCTCATCATAGTTTACAAGCCTGGAAGCATCACAGGATAAAAGTCTTGCAATACTTACAACCAGTTCCTGAGAAAGATCCTGATCCCGATTTCTGATCAAAGATGCCAATACACTTATCACATTATATAGAGGGTCACTTTTTGATGATAATGAGTTCTGATCAGCGGTTTCCCTGTATTCAAAGTTGAAATCACCTATGGTAATAACATCATTATGAGATAATTTATAACTTCCTTTAACCTTTTTGTTATTTACCAATAAGCGTATCCCTGGTAAAAGCTGCTGAATTGAGTAGGCCCCCTCTGTAAAAAGCAACTGTACCGCAAATGTATCTGTAGGGCGAATATTTACAGGAATAGTACATTCTGAGCTGGAACCTATGGTGATTACCCGCTCTGTTAATTGAAATGTTCTGGAATCTTCTCTGCAAAAAAGATTCATGCCCTTTACTGCACCACTGATTTCCATTTAATTTAACCTTTCCTTTTCCTGTCCCTTTCCAATCTCTACATAGATTTTACTGAAGGGCAACACCTGAAGTCTTTCACTTTTGATAAACTTACCATCAGTTCCGGTAATCAATATCCTATAGGTGGCTGCAAGCAGATTACATCGGACAATCGGTTTTCTGCTGCTGATTTGACCAATAAGTTCTCCATCTATGTAAATCAAACAATTCATATTTTCCACTCTGAATTGAACTTCTGATTTCAAAGATGGAGTTTCTGAAGGATGATATCTGTATTGAATATCAATATTTCCTGCTGAAACGCTACCCGAAGGACGACGTAGTATTTGCCGCTCAGAAAGAGTCAAATTCGTATTTCCTGTATTATAGAGGTTTTGTGGCCGATTCAAAAACCATATTACTATCAGTGATACTAAAGCTGCTGTAGAGACAATGGATAAAATGAACACTCTTAATTTGGTCTGCTTCTTTCCAACCTTTTCGGCAAAGGTACTTATCATTTTAAGCGCATCCGGGTCGTCAGGTACTTCCTGAAGAGTCTCCAGACAGAGCCGATAAGCTTCATTATACCGGCGAAGCTCTATCAATTGACATGCAGAGTCAAGCAGTGTACCTGGCATGTTTTTTCGTATACAACGATCAATTTCCGATTTGAAATACTCCAGTCCTCTGCAATTAACCTGTTTCTTCCATATCTGATAAGCTTCACCGGCGTTAGCAGGTCTTTTTAAGGGATCAGGATCAATAAGCATCTTTAACAGAGGATACTGATAATCATAGCCTAAAATGTTGTTAAGCACTATTCCCAGAGCATAACAATCAGCCCTGAAGTAATCGATTCTTTTGCTGTCATTTTTCTCAAGTATCTCTGGTGCAATATAGCCTTTTGTGCCCCTGATAGAATTACTCGTACTGTTAAAATCATTTTTTGTTGAAAATCCAAAATCAATCAGAAAAACACCTTCAGAAGCAGATATCAAAATATTTGCAGGTTTAATATCCCGATGAGCATAGCCACTGGCATGAATGGCACCTACAGCCTTTATCACCGCTTCTGCTATAGCCAACCGAAGCTCATTATTTTGGAAAATGTAGGTTGTTTTTTGCAGATTAAGAGAACGGATCCATTGCATTACGATGCAGACATTTTCTTTCCAGATAAACACATCGTAAACCTGAGGTAGACAAGGAAGATTAAGCTGGGCCTGTGTTACTGCTTCCTGAAAATGGCGGTTCCTATATTTTTTCCTGGAAAACGGAATCATCTTGATAACCACCTGACGGTCAAGCTGCTTTTGACGCGCCCGGTAGACTGTACCATAAGCTCCTTTGCCAATGATAACAGGTGTATCAAATCCTGATGGGAGTTTCATGGGATCTGTTTTCCGCTGATATTCTTTTCTGCAATACTAATCCACTGCCGTAACTCCGTGTCGGAAGAATCAAAAAGAATATTTGATTTCCAGATCCGAATGGCTTCGGCATATTCTTTACGATAAAAACAGAGAATCCCCAGATTGAACAGAATATCCTTATCCGTTTTATGATTATATTTTGCAACAGTTAAAAGGGACTCGGCTTTCTGGGTGAAACCAAAAGAGGAGAAAAGTATCGCACTCAGATTGAGAGCTTCGGAATTAGACGGATCATAATCCAGTGCAAAAGTAAGTGCAATGAGCGCAGACATGGTATCTTTTGCTGAAAGCATTTTTCTTCCATAAGTGATCCAGGCATCCTTAAGCAGTAAATTAAGAAAATCATGATTCTCGATGGAACGTGCGGCCTGAAGCTGAACCAGCGCCTGACGCCATAAAACCGTGTCCTCACCACTTGCATAGGACTTCTGAAGCAAGGCCTTTCCCATACCCACTCGCGCCTGAAAATCTCTGGGATTGCGATGAAGTTGCTCATTAAAAAAACCAATTGCCATATCATAGTCACCCAGTTGCAGACTCTGGTAACCCCTCTTCACAGAGTTTTCGCCACAGTAAAACAATAAAACTAACCCTGATAATGCTAAAATCCGGCATCTTCTGTTCATCTCTTTTTCCTGAAATCTATCGAATACTGCCAGTCAGTAATAAAGGCAACAGCCCACTCTCTTATCTCTGCAGGACATGCAGCCGGAAGATTGGTCCACGACTTGTTTAGCTGTAATGAAAAAATAATATTTCCAGCCCGCTTGAATATATGCCCCAGTGATACTGAACCCTGAAGTTCGGTATCCAACCGTCGCTTTGAAAAAGAAGAACCCACCTTTTTACCTAATCTGATTTTATCACTTATCACCCCTGTTCCGGTAATCTGATAGTAACTGTTATCTTCTGGATCCAGTGCCATATAAGAGGTGACCTCATTTTTTTGGAATTCATTCCAGCGGTAAAAATCGCTGTAGATATCCACCCCCAGTCTGATACCTGATTTAACAGTCCATTTTTTCCTGAGTGGAATCTCTGTATTAAAAGCAGGTTCGATCCGGAAATGACTCAAAGGCTGATAAAGTGTAATTGCAGTACTTCCGTTTTCCATCCTTTCGATATAAGAAAGTCTGGAAAAGAAATTTCCATCATTAAGTCCGCTGGTATCCAGAGGATTTCTTTTTTCTGCATCGGTATAAAACAAAGGCAGCTTGTCTGGCTTCACTTCTGATTGATCAACATACAATATAGAAGAAGGAACTGAAACATCGGGCAGAGGTTCATTTCTGGTGAAAAAAAAGGAGAAGCTCAGTGATGGTGAGAAACTTACTTTTATGGTACTGTTAAGATCCAGTATTACAGAAAGAAAACCCTGCTGATAATCGTACTGTTTACCTTTTTTAAGAGCGAGATTATAGGCACCTACAGAAAAGAGATTATCAATGGCCATAAAGCTATACACCAGTCCGTGAATCCATCTTTCCATCCGATAACAATCGTAATTATACACACTTCGCAGTTCAACACCCAGTCTTTGTGCCAGATTATCCAGTCGGAAAAAAGCACCACCCTCAATGGAAAGTGAATCGAATGTGGAAGAAGCTGACATGGCAGATATGTCAGTATTTTTCCTCAGTTGAAAAATAGTACCCACAGAAAAATCCGGTAATCTTGCGGGTAAATTGGCAAATTGCACATTGGAGGATAAACGGTAAAATCCAAACACACCATCTATTATGTGATCTTGTGGTGATCCGGTATGAATCCAATAGGAAGAATCGGATAGGAAGACTTTTTCCCTTTCAGCTTTCAGATAAAAACCGGTTTTTAAAGAAGGAGTTATCTGTACTTTGCCTGAAGAAAGATCCTCACCCAATTCTTCAGAAACTTTCATTGCCGCTTCATCTGCCCCCAAAATTATATAAATGGAATAGCGCTGCCTTAGCAGTTCTCTTCGTAAAGTTTCATTACACATTTCTAAAGCAGATCGGTTTACAGCAAGTGCACTGTCAAGATCCCCTTTTTTCACAAAAAGCTCTGCCCACAGATAAAAAAGACTATCCTTAGGCAATCCCAGTTCATAAGCCATAAAATAGGAAATTAGAGATTCATCATAACGTTCTATTTTCAATAAACTGTCTGCTTCAGCCAGATATCGACTCTTTTGAACCTCATTTGTAGAAATCTTCTCTGCATGCAGTGACGGGGGAAGGGTAAATAACAGCAGAAGCAAAAAAAAAGGATTAATCCAAAATCTGATTCTCATTTTATATCTGCTGAATTCTGGCTTTACTTTCACTTTTCAGGTTAACATTTCTGCAACCTGTCCCAATTATCGTAGCTTTAAACTTAGCCGCTACCGCATTTTATTAATAAATAAGCCTCTATTCTTAACAATCACAGAAGTACTTTTCTTATTCAACATGGAAGATGGAAAACACCTTCCGGAAAGAGTATACATCTTCTGTTCATCTCTGCCAAAAGCAGTCCCATGTTCTTTAAAATTGCGGGCAATTTTTTTTGTAGGAACTGCTGAGAAAGTCACACTTTGAAGAATTTGGGAGTATGTTGATCCATTATTTTTTAAATCCAGAGTATCACCAATTGCATAAAGTTCATAACCACCCCGGTATCTGGCAGTGAATATAGTGTATTCTGACCAACTGCTATTAATACTGTCCAGAGTGTAAAATATGGCAAAAGCCTGCGGAGCCCATTCTCCATCAATGATACTGTTTTGTGAAGAATCCAGAGCCAGAATGGTACCCCAGGGATCTTCCCATTCCTGAGTGGTGGTAAGGTACATAAAAAAATGGAATTTTGTCCAGTACAATTCGGTGGTACCGGAATCAATCTGATGTCTGACAATAGAGAGATAGGTCTGACCATTTGAATTGAGATCAAAAAAAACATCCTGGGAGTCAGAAGTATTAATAACGTACCAGTTTTCCGGCAGCATTATTGTATAACCCAATTTACTGTTTGTATATGCAGTCTGTGTATTGCCAGAAAAGATAAGCACAAAAAACAGCAGTATGAAAGAATGAATCCCAAGACGGTAAACATTTGAATTGTTCATGATTTTTGCCCCTGCTTTTACAGATAGACTGTGATTACTTGAAATTCTGAAAAGAAAAACAGTTTGTACTTAAATCAAGGTTTCCCACCTTCGATTTCTGCCTTTTTAACAGCGATCTTTTTCTCAATTTCGGCTCTTTTGGATTCCAGCTCAGCTTTTTTTGATTCGATACGATTTCTGATATCATCGTGTGCCTTATCCAATTCAGCTTTATGACCCATCTTATATTCATCTATCTTTTGCAAAGCAGCTTTTATTCTGGCATCCACTTCGTTCTTTTTTAACTTAATACTCTGGTTTATTCTTAATTGTAATTCCTCAGGACTGAGGCTATCGTTATCAAGCGCCTGAATCTCTTTTTCAAGCGCTTTAATCTTTTTTTGAGCCTCTTCTATTTTGATTTGAACCTCCTCAGGTAATCTGGCCAATTCATCAGCAACATTTTGGGTCCACTGAGAACGCATCTGTTCGATTTTTTTCAGAACCTCCTGTTGAGAGTTACCCCTGTTATCCTGAGCTCTGATAGCCACACAACATAAGAAGATTATTATTGACATATACTTCATAAAAGCTCCTGGTTAAGATTATACTTCCAATGTGAATTTTTCAATGCTTTTTTCCAAATCTGAACCGAACCAAGGAAAAAGCAAAAATAGTGCCCACGTCGCAAGTGCATGATTTGATAGAAAATAGGTAGATTGGTATTTTAGAAACAACAAAAATAGTAGTCATTTCACTACAATAAAAGTTTTTCTAAGAACCACCATCTCCCTAACTTACACAATTAACTCATTAGATCTCAATTGAAATAGTCTATTTACATTCCTGATGAGTCCAATTCACTACAGCTTGAGAGTTACCATAAGCACTTACAAAAAAGGATCAGCTTCTGGCTGATCCTTTTTATCCGAGAACTAAACTGGAAGCCTAAAAAGAGTAATTTATTCGGCGTTTTTTCCTTTGGCTGCTATTTCTGCTTTTTTCTCAGCGATCTTTTTCTCGATCTCAGCGCGTTTTGTCTCTAGTTCTGCTTTCTTGGCTTCAATACGTGCCCTAACATTAGCATGAGCAGCTTCGATTTCTGCTCTGTGTGCACTCTTATATTCATCAATTTTTTCCATTGCCTCTTTTATACGGGCATCAGCCTCAGCTTTTTTGATGGCGATGAGTTCATGGATTTTAGCTCTGAGTTCTTCGGGAGAGAGACTATCCACTTTAATATCCTGAATCTGTCTTCCCAAAGCATCTGCTCTCTCTTTGGCCTCTCTGCATCTTCTCTGAACGTCTTCGGGAAGATTCGCCAGTTCATCACCAATTTTTTCAGACCAGCCAGAACGCTCTCTCACCATGTTCTCTTTTGCTCTTTCTCTGGAATGAGAAGCTGTAGTAGTATCCTGAGCAAGAACACTGACTGCAAAAACAGAAACCGCAACTACTGCTAACAACTTAGTCATAAGACCTCCTAGAAAAACTGGTTTATAATTAATTCCACATTTTTTGGATCGATCCGATTTTTTCGTTTTGTGAGATAATTAAGCAGGAACTGTGCCAAGCTGATAATCCCTTGAATTATCGTTAATTAGGAAAAAGGTAGTAATTAGCAGTATATTTGGATTGCAGCGATTTCACTGCATCAATTGCGTATATGTTAACAAATCGTTTTTATTTTATTACCTAACATATTAAATTTCAAATAGTTACATTGGTGACACACTGATTGTAGTCAAATCACATCAGCTCTGCTAAGTTTAACCTAAAAACCGTAGTAGGTGACGATGAAGAACCGTAAGAGATTGATGCAGAAAGGTTTGAAGTCCTTGAAGGTTTTTTCTACTGGTGATAAGACCGAAAGGACTGAAAGCCTTTATGCGCAATAGATTACGTGTTATCCGCGTCAATCTATTGCGGTTTTTAGGTTTAAGGTGATTCAAGTTGGACTCATGAACAGATGATAATTTGGAGAGAAAAAAGTTAAAGCCGGCGCCAACCTTAAGCAGAAAAATCTCAGGCAGCTATTACTGCAACCTCTTCACAAAGATTGACTCTTATGTGAAGAGCATCGGCCATGATGGATAGATCATGCATAACCGGGCAGCTAATGCAAGGATAATCCTTATCAAGATTCCTGCATCTCCACATCGTGCAAAAATCGCCATTACTGAGTTTGAGGTTATTACACCCCGTTTCCCTTTTAATATCCATGAGTCCCTCCTGTTTTGTCTATCGAATATGACTGCATGATATGTGCCAATATGGAAAGAATACCTGATAAGACAATCGTCTTCTATTCTTTGTCAAAATATCAGGTTCATAAGAGCGAGTAACTGGTAAATGCGGATATATTAAAACATCAGGAAGGAAGAAAAAATGTCGAAATTTCTGTTAGTGAAACTGCTTGCTTTTTACCCTTTCATTTTCCGGAATGGTGCTGTCAGAATCAAATACTGTAGCTTGCCATTGCCAGCCAGGATCCTTCATTTTATTTGAACAATGCTCCTTTACCATTTCCATCATTTCAGGATCGAAAGTAGCCTGATAAACAGAAGTAACCACCCGGATATGCTCCAGAGTAAGTCCTTCCACACCACTTAGATCTGCATATTGAAGATATGCTCCCTTTAGACGAGCATCCGTAAGATTTGCATTTTTCAGGTTTGCGTTTTTTAAAAAGGCATGTTCCAGCGACGCCCCTCTGAGATTGGCGTTGGAGAGGTTGGCATCTCGCAGATCCGCTGATTCGAGGTTTGCATTAGTCAAATCTGCACTACTTAGATCAACCCCTTTCAGATCACAACCTCGCAGGTCAACCCCAGCCAGATCTTTTTTCCCTAAGAAAACTGCATCCTTGATCTTTAATGATTTGACATTTTTCCTTCTTTTACCACTTCTTTCCAACAATTGCTGACTGTCTACTTCTGCAGTTTTCGCCTTCTTAAACTGTGCCTCACTATATCTGGCCCTAAGCTCATATTCACTCATGCATTCTGTTTTCTTTCCGTTGATATAACCATAGACCAGTTTGGCGGGTAATTTGCCGTCTTTTTTAGAATCCTGCATCATCGAATCCAGACACAAATATATTGGAAATTTTTGATCAGTTGAATCATTAAAAGCAAAGATAGAATATATAAGAAACACTGAATTTATAATCTGCATTAAGACCTCCACCAAACTTATGGATTACATTCAAAATGGCCTTTTCTTTAACGGATGGCCACCTTTCGGATCAATATATTAGGTGCACCCATTACTAGAGTAGTTCAATTTTCTATCATAACAGGTACCGTTAATGTTTGCCTTTCCCATCTCTTTTCTCAAGCATTGACAGGTATATTTGGTTGTATGCCGAAGCAATTTTTCTCATATCGTACTTCTTAATGGTTTCCAAACCATTTCTGCAAAAACAATCCCTGAGTTTTTCATTCTCAATCAGTGCAACAATACACTTTGCAATATCAGCATCTTTACAACAGAATCCATCCACTCCATCCGTAATAATCTCCTTTGACCCGGCATTTCTTACCGCAACCACTGCAGTTGCACAGGCCATAGCCTCAATAATTGGTATCCCAAAACCTTCATAAGAACTCATCTGGCAGTAAATCCAGCTCTTGCGATACTGCTCAACAAGTTCGTACTCCTTCAGTCTTGATTTATAAATAATATTTCTGCCAGAACAATCCTGGGGTCCGATAACGGTTAAGGTACAATCAGGATATCTGGGTAAAATAAATTTCTGAAATATCTTTACCATAAGATTTCCACGCTTTCTTCCCTGCATCCCACCTATGAAAAGTATTGATGGGTGAGATGTTCTGATAGAAGGATCCGGATTAAACATCTGCAGCGGAACTCCACAGGGGATAACTGTCTTTACCAGTGGCAAAGATCTGGTGGTATTTACTGAAATCCCGATCAGCTTTCCTTGCTTCAGACAGGAAATCCATTCAAAAAAATAAAAGAGTGCCTGGTAAAGAAAACGTGACAGTGTTGCAGCATGTATGGCTTCCTCAAGTGCAGATCCATAAAAGGTACGAACCCTTGAAAGGTTCTTTCTGCACAAATAATCATCACCATGATAATGCATGACATCGAAGTCATCACTCTTTATAGATCTGAATTTCAATGCAGGAATAAATTTACGCAGTAAAGGACTGTCACTATCCCATGTAAAAAGGTGACTTTTATAGAGGCTTCCTTCCGGAGCAGGACTGAAACTGAAACAGGTCACCTCATTTCCCATTTCGGCCAGAGCATTGGCCAGATAATGCACCTGAGTAGATACTCCGTTTGGCTGGTCTGATGGCAGTTGTTTGTTAAAAAAAGCAATTTTCATCAAGCCCGTTTTACTTTCCCGAAACTTATGAAACCATACACCAGAGCAGCGATGACCACAAATGGTGAAATCAGTACAGAGATGAATTCGACCACAAACCTTGTATGAAGCAAGTTTGAAAGACCTGAGCGTCGTAAAGCAAGTACACCGGTGAGAAAAAAATGGAACAAGGCCAGTCGCTTTTTCCTGACTGGAAAAAAGCTGGCAACAAAATAGATAACAAATGCCAAAAGCTGTAACCAAATAGATGGAGTCAAGGGAGAACCGATATGTTTACGATACATCTGAGGATGTTTTAAATATAAAAGAGGATCAAACCTTCTGTTCCAGCAGTTTTTCAGCAAATCCCATTGTTCCCAGTGCCGGAACCGATGTTGGACTCTGATTTTGGGGCAATACTGAATAGATCCACCCTTTTCCAACACAGAGAACGCCAGATCGGCATCTTCTCTTTGAACAGAAAATCGCTGATCAAAACCTCCTGCTTCCAAAAACACCTTCTTGCGATAGAAGATATTGTTGGTTCGCATTGCCGGTTTTTCCAGTCGTTTTGCCTCTTTATACATTCCTAAGCCACAGGAGTTTTCCTCTATTATGGTATAGCCCTCCACTGCAGAACAATTTTTATGTCTCTGAAGATAATCCAGCCCTTCAGAGATCCAGTTTTCACAAGGTCGACAATCATCATCGGTGAATGCAACAATTTCTCCTCTGCAGACAGCTACCCCCAGATTCCTTTTGGCGCTTATGCTTTTGTCACCCAAAAAAAACCATCTGACCTGCTTATACTTACCTTTGAGAGCTCTGGGATTATAGTCGCATACCACTACTGTTTCGTAATACTTTTTCTCAATATCCTGTTTCTGCAGTGCATCCAGTAACCCACAGATCATCTGCGGTCTGTGCGAAGCAACAATAACACTTAGTTTAATCTTTTGTTTAAAAAACATATATCAATAATATCAACTGCCTAAAAGGACTGCAACTCCCTATTTGAATTTTGCTATATTATGATCATATCTTACCTAAATCGGACTTCCGAATCAGGTATAAAAAAGTTAATCACTTCACTTGGATAACAAAGATTGGAGTCAATAATGAAATGGTCCATTTTAATTACCGGATTTTTATTTGTAAGCATTTCCAGTGCTTTGGCTGGAGACATGGTGTTAACCCTAGATGATGGAAGGGAAGCGATATTGCATGAAGATAACACCTGGGGATTCGCTCATTTCTCGGTAACCGATGGAAGCGAGGAAGATCTTTATATTTCTTTAGATAATGGAAAAACGATCTGTTTAAAAACTGATTACACTTGGGATTACTCTAATGGGAAACCAGCACAGAAAAAATCAGTAAAAGAGCTGCCCTCAGTTTATGCAAATGGTTCTGCCACCAAACCGACTTTAGATCAGGCGGTTCAGACAGCAGTTTCCCAGGCTATAGAACGGCTTACCACCAAACTTCTTCCATACGCAAAGAAATCCAAACTGACTTCCAAATATCTTAATGCCTGTATAAAAAACGAGATCGGGCCAAATGGAGCAGAAACCAGTTATAAACCGGGTTGGAGTGCTCAGGCAAAGGTCTCCCTCAGTAATGTTCAGGTCAAAAGCATTATTGATTGTGTTAACACACAGATTGAAATGGCAACGCCTGCAAACCAGGAAACTACGCAAAAGTAAATTCTTGGATTATAGACTTTTTTAATTATGACAAAATTAATGTCATAAAAAGAAAATCTGAGCTACTTCCGTTCCTTTGCCACGCTTGTCCGCAATTGGGCAGTGATTTTTGAAGCCTGTTGCGGAAAGTTTAGCGGAATTATTGAGTATTTAGAATACCAGACCTGATTTGTTTGAAAAGTTATGGTACTGCGACAGATGAAAAAATAATCCCCTGGAACAACCAGTACCGATCTGCTGGATTCCTGATAGAGATTGAATGAGATCTTTTTCCCGGTATTCCTATTTATGAGACTGATCTCATAATTGTAGTTTTTTGGAGCAGTTATTGTGAAAATGGAAAAGTTATCATTATAGCTTTTTTCGGATATTGAGGCAAATGCTGCATCTGCCTTAACCAGGGGATCAAAAAATACCCCTTTCCAATCAGAAATAAATTGATCGGCTGAGTAGGTTGTGGTTTGGATTTTAATCAGAGAGTTCTCCGTATTAACTTTACTCGCACAACGTTCTGTTCCCTCAAGAATTGATTTAAAATCTTTGTCTAACCGCTCTGCTGGAGTATGCAGCCATATAATATATCTCTCTATCTCTTTTTTCCATAATGCAAGATCTGCGAATTTGGATCTGTAGGCATCGGGGGTTTCCGTAGAAGGCGCGATTTTGAGAAGGGTTTCAGTAAAAATTTTCAGTGCCTCATCGTAATTGCCGACCATTTCGGCTTTACTTGCTTTCTTTAGATTCCCGGACTGATCACACGAAATGAAGAAAATCATTATCATTATTGATAGAAGTTTTTTCATAATTATACTCCATATTAAATTAATGACTTCGATTATCTTTAATCGTAATATATAAAAGGTATTATTAAGTATCACAGTTTTAGAAAGGAAATTTATTGTTTTCTGCGATCCCTGGACTAATGTGGTGAAGAAAAAACAAAATCAGCATCAGATACTATCCTCGAACTATATTAGCGATACCTCATCAAAAACAGGTCCGCTAATTGCTTATAGATCCTACAAGCGGTTCTTTAATAATTGATGTATGAAATTATCTCGCCACAGGGGAATTCTTACTTAATCTAAAACTTTAAATCTCAGGTTTATTTTTAAGTTGTTTTTTCAAGCAGCAGTTTGTTTTGCGTTTTACAGAATAAATTCGATATGAAGGGAGAGATGATGAAGGCAAAAACTGCAGAGAAAGTTGAACAGCGAGTTAAATCAGGAGTCTCGTTGTTTACCGATTATGATATATATCTTTTTAAGCAAGGTAATCATTTCAGGCTGTTTGAAAAACTGGGTGCACATCCTATGACAGTCGAAGGAGTAAGCGGAACCTATTTTGCAGTTTGGGCCCCCAATGCCAAAAAAGTTTCGGTCGTTGGCGATTTCAACTACTGGAATACTCAGACTCACCCCCTGTTTGCCCGTTGGGACAGCTCTGGAATCTTTGAAGGGTTCATTCCGGGTATAGGTGTCGGTGCTCTTTACAAATTCAATATCGAGTCTAATGTTAATGGATATAAAGCCAATCGTGGAGATCCTTTTGCCGTGTACTGGGAGGAACCACCTAAAACCTCTCCCATCGTTTGGAACCTCGATTATGAGTGGCACGATGAAGCGTGGATGAAAAACCGCAAAAAAAATAACTCTTTAAGTTCACCTATCTCCATTTATGAACTTCATATCGGTTCCTGGAGAAGAAAAATTGAAGAAAACAACCGATGGCTTACCTATAGGGAACTGGGACCTGAGCTTGCCAATTATATCAAAAAGGAAGGGTTTACCCACGTTGAATTTCTCCCGGTCATGGAACATCCCTTCTACGGATCCTGGGGCTATCAAACAACCGGTTATTTCGCTCCCACCAGCCGCTATGGTTCACCTCAGGATTTCATGTGCCTTATCGATTATCTTCACCAGCAGGGAATCGGGGTTATTTTAGACTGGGTACCATCTCATTTCCCTGGTGATGAGCACGGGCTGGCCTTCTATGATGGCACCTGTGTCTATGAACATGCAGACCCCAAGAAAGGTTTTCACCCTGACTGGAAAAGCTTTATCTTCAATTATGGCAGAAATGAAGTCCAGGCATTTCTAATGAGCAGTGCGATTTTCTGGCTGGAAAAATATCATGCAGATGGCTTGCGTGTCGATGCTGTTGCATCTATGCTCTATCTCGATTATTCCAGAAATGAAGGTGAATGGATACCCAACTGCTTTGGTGGAAGAGAGAATCTGGAGGCCATAGCATTTCTAAAAAGATTTAACGAGGAAGTTTATAAGGCTTTCCCTGATGTTCAAACCATTGCTGAAGAATCAACTGCCTGGCCCATGGTATCAAGACCCACATACGTGGGTGGTCTGGGTTTTGGTATGAAATGGAACATGGGTTGGATGCATGATGTAACCACCTATATGAGCAAAGATCCTGTTTACCGCAAATATCATCATGGTGAGCTTACCTTCAGCATGCTTTATGCTTTCACCGAAAACTACGTACTGCCACTCTCGCATGATGAAGTAGTTCATGGGAAAGGCTCACTGGTAAATAAAATGCCTGGCGATGACTGGCAAAGGCTGGCCAACCTCAGGCTCCTTCTGA
Organism: uncultured Fibrobacter sp.; assembly: GCA_964472925.1. GTDB lineage: Bacteria > Fibrobacterota > Chitinivibrionia > Chitinivibrionales > Chitinispirillaceae > JAAYPC01. The sequence goes on from CAYYNL010000080.1 coordinate 19,277, forward strand.
CTTACGAATTTATGCACCCCGGTAAAAAACTTCTCTTTATGGGTGGGGAATTTGCACAATGGGACGAATGGAGCCACGATCACAGCCTCCAATGGCATCTTACTCAATGGGAACGACATAATGGAATTCAGAAGTTGGTTGCAGATCTCAACAATATTTACCGGAATACCCCCTCGCTTCATGAATTTGATTTCGATCCCAAAGGGTTTGAATGGATCGATTGCAATGACTGGGAAAACAGTATTCTGACCTTTATACGAAAAGGTAATGACCCAAATGATATAACTCTTATCGGCTGTAATTTTACTCCAGTTCCCCGTCTGGCCTACAGAGTCGGCGTCCCACTTCCTGGATACTGGGAGGAAATCCTTAACAGCGATGCTATCGAATATGGAGGAAGTGGAAGTGGAAACGCTGGTGGAACCTCTTCTGAAGCCGTCTCCTGGCATGGAAAAAAGAACTCAATTCTTATTACTCTGCCTCCTTTAGCTGCAGTGGTCTTTAAATTCCGCTCTGGCCAACAAACTCAGTAATTTATTCCATCCCCTCTCATTGCAGAGGGGATTTTTTTCCCTTCTGATGTCACTACCACCCCGTGTGAGTGTCTTTCTGAAGGCATATCAGAAATCTGGTAAGGCATGCGCCCTTTATTGGTTACTGCCCAGCCCTTCAGTAAGTAAGTCAGAATGCGAACGATTTTGCCTTCTAAATAAACCTAAAAACCGCAGTAGATTGACGC
>CAYYNL010000081.1:0-17580 GCA_964472925.1 uncultured Fibrobacter sp.
AATCTAAGATTAATAAAATCAATAGCTTGCTCTTAATATAAAAAGGTAATGTCAGAAAAAAAAGAAGTGTTAAGCAGTCAGATTCATGATATACTGAAAATAAAATGAACACTTTTATTCAAACCGCGCAAGAGCCGGTGAAATTTAACTGGGAAGGTTCTCTGTTTGTTCACCATAGTCTGGGAATGGTCAACAGGGAACTTTTAAGCGAGCTTATTCTGGACAAGCGGCTTATACCCGGGCATATCGCTTACGAACCGGATCAGTTTTTTCCTGAATGCTTCTCAAAATATCAGAACCTTTTTAAAATTAACAACAGAAAAATTTCCGGTGCTGCAGTGCATATAAGACATAGATGGCCACCGGATTTCACTAGGCCGGATGCCGAAAAGTTTATACTGATGCAACCCTGGGAATTTGGGAGTCTTCCTCAGCAGTGGGTGGATAATATAAATGAAAATGTGGATGAGGTTTGGGTTTACACTTCTTATTTAAAAATGTGCTATATCCAAAGTGGAATACCCAATGAAAAGGTACAAGTAATCCCATGCGGAGTTGATCCATTGCTTTTTAATCCTGAAATTGAGCCCCTGCAATGGGTTAAAGATTTTTCCAGAGGACGGTTCTGTTTTCTGTTTAATGGGGGAACCACAGTTCGAAAAGGTATTGATATTCTGATTAATGCCTATTTATCTGAATTTAAAGCAGGCGAACCGGTATGTCTGGTGATAAAAGATTCTAAAATGTATACTAAAGGACTGGCTGAGCGTATCAGGGAGTTGTCTTTACGAAAGGATATAGCACCAATCTGCTACACTGAAGAAAATATTGACTACAAACGTCTTCCTGGCTTATATACTGCCTGCGATTGTTACGTACACCCTTACAGAGCAGAAGGCTATGGCTTACCCATTGCAGAAGCTATGGCATGTGGGAAACCGGTAATTGTAACCGGTGCAGGGGCTTGTCTGGACTTTGTGGAGCCCGATGATGCTTTTTTCATAAAAAGTAAAATAGAAAAAATGCATGAAAAAAGTTATGGGGGTCTGACCACTGTCGATTTTCCTTTCTGGGTTGTTCCTGATATGAAACATTTGCAGGAGGTAATGCGATATGTTTTCAATCATCAACAGTTTGCAAAGGAACTGGGAATCAGGGCCGGACAAAAAATAAGATCCGATCATACCTGGAAACATGCTGCCAAAAGGGCTGCCGAGAGGATAATTGCTGTCGCTTCGGGGAACACTGAGTCGATCTGGCATTTAGCTGCGGTTGCAGAGAATTATCTGCAGGTGGGAGACCTGGAGAATGCTTCTGCAGTGTACGAAAAAATGATAATCCTGTTTGGTGACAATAAAACTGCATATCAGGGGCTGGCTACTATTGCGTTTCAAGAAAAGAGGTATGAAGAGGCTTTTGATTTTTACAGACGTGCTAATATTCTTATGCCGGATGTTTCAGAAATATTAGTGAAATGGTATGAGGTGGCAAAAACACTGGGTCGTACTGATGAAGTAGTCAAGCCGGCCAGACGAGCTCTGGAAATATGTAGCGATGATTATCAGTTGATAAAACTTGCAGAAGAGTTGTTTGGAGGTTGAGAAGATCCCCAGAGTTCTCCAGCTCTGAAGTACCCCTATCTATTTTAGCACAGGACAATGCCCTCTGGAGAGGAGCCCGGTTTTTGAATTTACGTTAATTTGATGTATTTCGTTGTATGCTGATATACTCCTTCGACAGCGCTTTGCCAAACACTAATTGCAAATGCAACTTTCATTTTTGCTCCTTTGTTTTTTATGATATTATTATGTCGTGTATTTCGTAAAGTGACGCTGAGCTACTTTATTTGATATCAACTAAAATATCAATGGAATCACTTTTCCTTTTGTTTTTGATTTGAATTCTAAATATTGATTGCCAAACTTCTTAACCAGATCTTTCTCTTCCATCGTTGCCATTAAATAGTATAAAACTATTGATAAGGGTAAATAGATTAATGATAATAATGCCTGATTTATCAGAATAAGTCCTGATTGTGCCATTATCGTTCCAAAATAGATAGGATGACGAACGATTCTATATGTACCTGTGGTTGATAATTGACCGTCACTTTTTATACTGGGTACAACTCCAATTTTCAGAAATGATAAAAATATCATCGATATGGCAGCAAATGAAATCAATACCCCCAATGAAATCAGCAATATATTAGAATCGGCAAATTTGGATACCGAAAAAAACGGGGCAACAAATAAAGGTGCGACAAAGAAAAACACATATATTTTCTGTAATACAACAGGAAGTCTGAAAAAATGTTTTTTTAGATTATCATTTGAGTAAATTATGAAATAACTGACAGTTGCAGCCAAATTCACGGCAAGAATTAAAGCCGATACCATGTTTTGATTAAGAAGTTCCATTTGCAGTTTCCTCCGATTTAGAAATATTGGTTAAGAACTTTTTCCATTTTCTTTGTCTGTGTCGATAAAAAAAGTGGGCAAAAAGCCAGACAAATACTGTTAAAAATCCTGCTTTAATTTCGATTATGTCAGTATATGTTATCTGATTGGAATTAACAGCATTGAACTTTATTATATGGTTCCATTACCTTGGCGATCAGACCAGATACATTGCTGACTATTTCGTATTTTGAAAGAGTCTTTATAATAAGTTAATGAAAACCGAATGGAATAAACTTAAGAAAATATAACCGCAGATTGTATTCCTTATTTATTTCCCATCTGCTGTTTAAATCGATACCATTTATTGGATGAAAATACAGAATGGGAGCTGCAACGTACATAATCAAGAGGAAGGGTTAAAAGAAAATGGTTGAAATATCAACTAAAATAAGTTATCTTTTTGCAAGAGTGTTGATAAATAAACCAGCGAGGGCACTGACTACATTGGCCTCCGAATTTTTAATCCGATGAGGTACATTCTCTAGTACCAAGGTTCTCGCCTGCCGGATAACCGCAAAAAGTGTCGGCCGCAAATGAAATCTCAGCCTCAAGACAGATACCTATTGTTATGCCAATAACACCATTCTTTTCATAACCACCTGGATACTCGTTGCCTTTAATAGTTTCTATGGGTTTTACAGATCATGGAATTAATTACCGATTTAGGAAAACAGAAAAAGCTCAAAATAGAGCATCGTCAGAATTCTACCTTATGGGTTGGTATCGATATCGGCTCAACAACTGTAAAAATCGTCGCCATTGATCCCGAAAGCAGAGAGATCTTGTTTTGGCGTTACCTGCGACATAATGCTTCACAGGCGAAATCCATTTTGAACCTGCTTGAATTGCTCCATCAAGAGTTTCCTGATGCCCACATTTCACTTGCAGCCTGTGGCAGTGGCTCAGAACCGATAGTCGATAGAATCGGCGGGGTTTTTGTTCAGGAGGTCATAGCAACATCAATAGCCATCAAGTCCCTCTATCCCCATATACGCACTGCTATTGAACTTGGCGGTCAGGATGCAAAGATCTTGGTCTTCAATCCTGATAAGGAAACAGGAACGAGCAAACTGGCTGATATGCGGATGAACGGGAGCTGTGCAGGCGGCACTGGTGCATTTATCGATCAAATGGCAGTTCTGTTGGGAATTGGCATAGAAGATTTCAACGAGCTTGCCTCCAAAGGCAGAAAAGTCCACCCTATTTCCGGCAGATGCGGGGTGTTCGCGAAAGGTGATATCCTTCCCTTGATTAACCTTGGCATTCCCAGAGAAGACATAGCTCTCTCCGTATTTCATGCTGTGGCGAACCAGACCATCTGCAGCCTTGCCCAGGGTATCGAAATTGTATCTCCCATTGCCTTCATGGGTGGTCCTTTCAGTTTCAACCCAATACTGATACAGGCATTCCAGCAGAAACTGCACATCTCGACAGATCAGGCTTTCAAACCAGAATTTTCCCAGATCATTGCAGCTATCGGTGCCGCTCTGTCTATCGGCCAACTGCATGACGGAAAAGTACCGGCCTATAATGGTATAAGCAAATTGCAGGAAAAAATTTCAGCCCCCAGAGCAGGTGTTGCTGTTTGCAGGCATGAACAAAATGTTGCGATCAACGAAACGGCAAAACAGGAAACGATTCAATTCTTCGCAAATGATACAGAGCGGGAGGATTTCCTGAAACGGCATTTTGTCGTGCCTTTCAGGCCTTTCATTCCGGCTTCTGGAACGGAACTGGAAGTATTTGCCGGTATCGATGCCGGATCAACAACACTTAAAATAGTTCTTATTGACAAGCACGGGATAGTCCTGAACTCCTGGTACGAACACAACTCTGGTGATACCATAGAAACCGCCCGCAAAGCACTTATTTCATTATGGAAGCAATATGCCGATAACGGTGTCAAGCTTTCCATTGCCGGAATCGGTACTACCGGCTACGGTGAAAATCTCTGTGCTCAGGCATTTGGTGCAGATTTTCATACTGTTGAAACTGTAGCACACGCATTCGCCGCGCTTAAACATTTTCCAGATGCATCGTTTATTCTTGACATCGGCGGACAGGACATGAAGGCGATGAAAATTGAAAAAGGTATCATTCAGGAAGTTTATCTCAACGAAGCGTGCTCATCCGGATGTGGTTCATTTATCGAGGCTACTGCCCAAAGCCTGGGTATCAGTATCAACGATATAGCCCAAACCGCCTTTAAGGCCAAAAATCCGGCAATACTTGGTTCTCGCTGCACGGTATTCATGCTTTCATCGGTAACAACAGAACAAAAAAACGGAAAAAACCGGGAAGACATCGTTGCAGGACTTTGCCGCAGTGTCATTGAAAACGTCTTTTCAAAAGTGATCAGGGTTTCAGATGCCAACAAGCTTGGAGAAAGAATCATCGTTCAGGGCGGCACTTTTAAAAACGATGCAATACTGCGGGCGTTCGAACAATATGTGGGAAAACCGGTCTATCGGGCCCCATTCTGCGGTGAAATGGGTGCTTATGGCGTGGCACTTCTTACCATGAACGAGATGAACACTTCAGCAGCCAAATCACGATTCATCGGTTTTGATGCCTTGCAGACCATTGGGTATTCCAAAGTTACCCAGGATATCTGTCCGCACTGCTCCAACCACTGTAGCAGAGATATTATCAAATTCAGCACCGGAATTACCTTCTGCACTGGAAACAGGTGCGAAAAAGGCAATGTTTCATCTTCAACTGTTACACAACCATCTGTTCAAAAATCAAGTCCTGTTTCCCTTGCGAAAATCAGGGAGAGGCTTTTGCTGAACCCAGGCACCACCACAATTCGCATTTTGCCCGAAAATGGTATATCGGTCGGTATTCCGCTTGTTTTTGAATTCTGGCAGAGTCTTCCTTTCTGGCGTACACTGTACGGTGCTCTCGGATTCGAGGTTATTGTCTCCGGAAGAAGCAGTACTGCAATGGCCCAGGCCGGGAACCGGTTTGCTCCCTCAGACAGCATCTGTTTTCCGGCAAAGCTCATGCACGGCCATATCGAATCGCTCATTGCAAAAAAAGTTAATCGGATCTTTGTACCCACCATGAGGACATTGGCGAGCCGAAACGGTCATGATACTGCAGTACATCTCTGTCCTATTATTCAGGGAATGCCGATTTTAGCCAAAGAGCTGAACCGTCCTTTCGAACGGCAAGGCTGCGTCGTGGATGCACCGGTTTTTGCCTGGCAGTCAAAGAGGCTGCGCAACATTCAGCTTGTCGACTTTTTTAAAACTACATTTGGTATCAAACCAGCCATCATAAAACAGGCAATCAGTATTGCTGACCAGGCTCAGAATCATTTCTTGGAGCAGCTTGCCACTCAATCGCGTAATCAGCTCAAAATATTGGAACAATCGAACGGTATTGGTGTGTTGCTGTTGGGGCGACCTTATCACGCAGATTCCCTTGTAAACCACAATATCCCGGAACTGTTTGGTGCGCTTGGTGTACCAGTCATTACCGCTGACACGTTGCCGGCTCTGGGAAAGATCGATATCAGCCATATTCGTCCGGAACTTTACAATCCGTTTCATACTGAGCTTTACAGTGCAGCAATTTTCGCAGCCAGGCACCCCAACCTCGAAGTGGTGCAATTGACAAGCTTTGGCTGTGGGCATGATGCGATCACCATCGATGAGGTTGCCAGGCTGATGGCGATAGAAAGCGATAAACGGCCGTTAGTCCTCAAGATCGACGATGGGGAATGTAAAAGCGCACTGACGATACGAGTACGATCCTTCATCGAGACTGTAAGGAGAAAACGGGAATCGCAATGAGCAGGTCTGTAAATGTAATCCCCTTGCCTTTTCCCCAGGCTTTCAGCCACAGGGATAAAAAACTTAGAACCATACTGGTACCGAATCTGTCATCAGCTTTCGCGAGGATATCCTGCGCAATTTTTAACAGGTTTGGGTTCAGAGCGATTCCGGTACCACCAGCCGATGCAAAGGCCAAGTTACTTGGAAAAAAATATGTGCATAACGACATCTGTTACCCGGCACAGATTAACATAGGAGAGTGTATTGCTTATATCAGGGCACATAATCTTGATCCGGCGCATACAGCGATCGCGCTCGCTAAAAACTGCAAAGACTGTCGGGCTGGACAGTACGCGGTGCTTGCCCGTAAAGCTCTTGATGATGCAGGACTTGGCGAGGTCGCTATCGTAACTGTGGGAGAAGATACCAAAAAGATGCATCCTGGTTTTTCAGTGTCTATGAAATATGCACTTAAAATGCTCAAGGGAATCTCTCTGATTGATGCACTCGAAAAAATGAAACTGTCCATTCGGCCCTATGAAACTGTTGCTGGCATTACAGATAAAGTGTATGAAAAGTATCTTGATTTATTAGTAAAAGCTTTTGAAAAAAGGCCAGCCAACCTTTACAAGGTCCTGGCATTATCCGTCGAACAATTCAATAAGATTCCAGTTGACAGATCGGTTCTGAAGCCTAAGGTGTTTGTCATCGGTGAAATCCTCATGAATTATCATGAAACCGCCAATAATGGAATCGTCCGTTACCTTGAGAAAAACGGTCTTGAGGTTGTCCTGCCGGATTTGATTACCTTTTTTGAACGTGATGTGATAGTCAACAAAGCCGCAATCCGTAAAAAACTGGTGAAACAACCCCTGCTTGGCTCAATTATCAATAGTATCACTAAAGTTGCATATAATCATGTTGCAAAGTCAATCGACCGTGTAATGCGGAAGTTCAACTATTATGAACCGAAAGTGGGTGTTGAAAAGCTGGCATCCCATATAGATGGAATAGTCGAACGTACGCATACGGTTGGGGAGGGCTGGCTTATACCTGCGGAGATTATTGAGCAGGCAAATCATGGTGTACGGGCGTTCATTATCATTCAGCCTTTTGGTTGTCTACCCAATCAGGTGACCGGAAAAGCCCTGATTCCTTCACTTAAAAGGAAACTTGGTGATGTTCATATTATCAGCCTCGATTACGATGCGGACATCAGCATGGCTAACATAGAAAACAGACTTCAGATGCTGGTAATGGCAATAAGGGAGAGTTCCATAAAAACGGTGGAGTGAGTTCCTCCGACCAAAATATTTGGTAATAGCAGTGAAATACTTTGGATATTTCCTGTGATGCTATATATAGATTCCCCCAAAAACGCTCGCAGTTTTTCAGCACTTACTTTTAATCTTTTATAGTGATTAAGCTCCATTTGATCACAGATTCCTGGGATCGAAAACATTAACCATAGGAGTGAGTTCTAATAAAGCCCAAAAAAAAAGCGCTAAAGTTTTTCAAAATCCTTCCGATAAACTTAACAGGATTTGTAATGGCCATGCAAACCGGGAAGGTCAGACGAGCGGAAAATGGGAAGCTTTCGCACGGATGACACGGAGGTCAAAACATACAAGGGAGGTCCTATGATCGGTGGTGTAAACTACGCATCATCTAAATTGGCCAGTATCTATAATACTGGTAATCAAGAGCTGTCATCAACTCTCACTAAAATCGCTTCGGGCAAAAAATTCCAGAGTGCCTCTGAAGATCTTCTGGGTTTTATCCGATCCAATAAGCTTAGTACAGAAATCAGCGGTTATCAGAAAGTTAAGGAAAGTCTCACAGAATTTCAAACTTTCACTTCTGCTGCAGTTCAATCCGGTGGAGCTATCTATGAAGATCTCACCAAACTCAAGACTCTGGCTGAGCAATATGCAGGCACAACCGATGCTGATCAGCAGGCAGAATATCAAGCAGAATTCAACTCGCTGAAAACCCAGATCGCTAAAGCTCTGACAAACAGTAAAGTCGATGGCACAGATATAATGAAAACGGGTGCCATTACCTCCGTAGTTCTTAATCCTCAGGGGGGCAGTACTCTGGAAATGAATTTCAGTGACGTTGCCAGCAGCACCGATATTGAAGCTTTTGAAATAGACGGTGAAAACATCACTGATAATATTGATGCCGAAATCGACAGCATGTTAACCTACCTTTCCGAAGCAAAGGCATTTGACAGTATTGCCTCTCAACAGCTTAAACTCAATGATACGATCATCAGCAGCAAGGAAGCGGTAAAGTCACTTATTACCGATATCGATGAAGCCGCTGAAACCAGCAAGATGATCGATCAGAGTGTCAGACAACAGGCTGCAGTCTCTATGATCGCCCAGGCAAATGTGTCGCGCCAAGCTGTTCTGAATTTATACATGTAAAAACCGGACTGAACCTTCAACACATCAGAAAAGGGAGGGGAAGCCCTTTTCTGATGTGGGATAAAGTACAAATGGGAGGTGCTTATGATAGGCAGTTCCGGATCTGTCTCTTCAAAACTGGCATCGGTATATGCTTCTAATAGCAAGGCACTTACCGATGCTCTTTGCAGGCTGTCCTCTGGAAAAAAATTCCAAAGTGCAAAAGAAAACCTGGCTGGATTCATCTATTCCAATAAGCTGAAAAACCAGATCTGCGGTTATCAGAAAGTCAGGGAAAAACTGACCGAATTCAAAGCCTATACCTCTTCTGCTGTCGATACCGCAAGTACGGTTTATGAGAATCTTACCAGAATGAAATCCCTTGCCAGACAATATACAGTTGCAACCGATGATGAGTCCAGGGCAGATTACCGCGCAGAGTTTGAATCGCTTAGAATTTACACCAGCACAATTTTAAGCAACACTTTTGTCGATGGTGTCAATATCATACAGTCTGAAAAACCGGTGATTTCAGTTGAATTGGAACCTCAGAGTGGAAACACTCTGGATATGGATTTCAGCACCGTTTCACTTGGTGAGGATATTGATAAACTGGTCATAAGCGAAGACGGGATAGAAAACAGTATCGACACTGAGATCGAAAAAACGCTCACATTTCTTTCGGAGGCCAAGGCTTATGACAATATCGCTACTCAACAGATAAAACTCAGCGAAACCATAATAAACAGCAAGGAAGCGCTTTACTCTCTGATAACCGATATCGATGATGCAGCGGAGATGAGCAAGCTGATCGATATGAGTGTGCGTCAGGAAGCATCAATCGCAATGATTGCTCAAGGTAACATGTTGCATAGCTCCCTTTCGATGCTTTATGACAACCTTGGAAGAGAAGATAAATAGGAGGTATTTGGAAATCCGAAACAGGAATGACGGAAAATCCCAAATCCGAAACTGGAATAGGAAACCGAATTTTAAATCATTAATTAAAAATCAGATGTTAAAAATCTGAAATCGTAAATACAAAAGAGTCAGAACTGCAAATTCTCTTCAGGGAGGATTATGATAACTGGAATACCTTTGACAGTAACATACGGGCGAATCGCAACATTTAATAGAATCAATGAAAACCAACTGGGAAACTCCCTTATCAATCTGGCTAGCGGCAAAAATGTGCGGCAGCCTCAGGATGGTGTAAGCGATTTTTTCAGGGCACAGCGTCTCAGTCGTGATTCGAATGACTATTCACGGATAAAAAGCGATATTGCCAGAGCCTCGGCTATGATGGATGTGGTTGTAGACACTGGTGAAATCGTTTACAACGGAATAGAACGCATGAAACAGCTGGTGGATCTCTATTATGATGAGAGCACTACTGAGGAGCAGAAACGGTCGATGCAGTCGGAATTCTCATCTCTGGTAAAGCAGGTGTCCTATACAGTGAATAATACTTATTACGACGGGAAACTACTGGTCAGTGATTCCCGTGACAATCCTCTGGATAGTGTAAATCTGGACCCATATGATATAGACAATAAAATGGTGATATCATTTGGAGCAGAACAGGTAGCCAATGTTGATGGATTGACCCTGGGTGCCGGTTATGATGAAGATATCGCTGCGGTGAATGCGGAGTTAAGCAAAGCCGGATCTTATCTGGCAAGTGCCAATGCCTATTCTCTTGGCCTTAGTGCGCAATATGCCATCGCAGAAAAAAAGGTTGATATTAGTAATACGGTGAAGGATTCGATTACCGGTACTGATAGTGGGCAGGAGATGATCAGGGCAACCAATTACAGTATTCAGCATCAGAGCTCTTTTGCCATGATGGCCCAGGCTAATCTTATACAGTCTTCAGTGATGCGTCTGTTTTAGGGAGGATCACCCGCTGGAAAGCGGCTCCTCCCATTAGTATGGAAATGACAGGCTTAAACAGTTAGTTATCGTTATTCGATAATCAATTTTCAATATTTTTCTTAGGCTCTTTCCACCTGAAGCCTGTTAACACCGCTCTTCACAAACCTGTAAATCCGTTCTGTCAAACTGTCTTTATCAAGTTTGAGTTCCCTGAAAATTTTCTGATTATCCCCGTGGCAGACAAACTCATCAGGAAGTCCCAGACGAAGGAATCTGGGTAATTCAATATCCAGAGTGTGAGCTACTTCCAGAAGAGCGGAACCGAATCCTCCGGTAATCGAGTTGTTTTCCATCGTAATTATGTGATGGTGGGTGGAAAAGAGCTGAGTGTAAAATTCTGTATTCAGAGGTTTTGCAAAACGTGCATCGACAAGGGTGGGATTGTAGCCAAGTCGGGACAGATTTTCACAGACTGAATCGGCGGTAGAGAAAAAGTCACCTATTGACACTATTGCTACATCCTGTCCTTGCCTTATTATCTCTGGAACAGAGGGAATGGTTTGGAATTCGCTGTCAAGCGGTACTCCCAGACCGCATCCGCGGGGATACCGTATGCAAACTGGTCCGCTTAAAGAATTTACTGCGGTATAGAGCATGTTCCTGAGCTGATTTTCATCACGGGGTGCCATGATTGTCAATCCTGGAATCGATCTGAGGAATGAGAGATCGAACATCCCATGATGAGTCGGACCATCATCACCTACCAGGCCTGCGCGATCCAGACATATAACCACATTAAGATTGTCAAGTGCCACATCGTGCATTAACTGATCGAATGCCCGCTGGATAAATGTTGAATACACCGCAATTACTGGCCGAAGTCCCTGAAGAGCCAGGCCTGCTGCAAAGGTTACCGCGTGGGCCTCGGCGATACCCACATCGAAAAAACGATCAGGAAACTCCTTACTGAACTGTGTCAATTTGGTACCATCGGGCATGGCGGCAGTGATCGCAACTATATCAGATCGTTTACTGGCCAGCTCAATCATGGTCTTACCAAAAATTTCACTATAGGTGGGAGGTTTACCCGATATATTTGTTACCTCACCGGTATCTCTGGAAAAGCAACTTATCCCGTGATACTTTATGGCATCCTTTTCTGCAAAACTGTATCCTTTACCTTTTCTGGTTACAATATGGACCAGTTGCGGTGAAGGAAGATTTTTTATGGATTTGAAAACCTCTATCATTTCTGCAATATTGTGACCATCGATCGGTCCCAAATACCGTAAACCCATGTCTTCAAAAAGTTTACCCGGAATAACCAGGTGCTTCAAAGCATCATCAATTCCCTGCATTATGCTCCTGATGCTCTTTCCGACATTAGTTCCGCCCAGAAGTCCCCAGATCTCTGACTTTATACGGGTATATCTTTTGTCGGTAATTACTCTGGTAAGATAACGGGACATGGCACCAACATTTCTGCTTATTGACATCTCATTATCATTAAGGATGACGGTCATGTTGGTGGCTTTTGAGCCCAGGTTGTTGAGCCCCTCAAAGGCCAGTCCGCCAGTGAGTGCCCCATCACCGATAATTGCTATTACAGACTGTTTCTTTTGGAGAATGTCTCTTCCCATGGCAATTCCCAAGGCACCGCTGATTGAAGTGGAGGCATGACCGACGGACAGAATGTCATGTTCACTTTCAGAAATCCTTGGGAATCCACTGATACCATTAAATTGACGCAATGTGTGGAAACGGTCTTTCCTGCCGGTTATGATCTTATGGCAATAGGCCTGATGTCCCACATCCCAGATGAGTTTATCTTCCGGGCTGTTAAAGCAGTAATGAAGCGCCAGGGTGAGTTCAACGGTTCCAAGGCTGGGGGCAAGATGTCCTCCAGTGTGACTTACAACTTCAATCATGAAATCCCTGATTTCAGTTGCCAGTTGGGGTAATTTTTCTATTGGGAGTTTTTTAAGATCTGCTGGTGAATTGATGGTATCTAACAACGTTGATGGCACAAGACTTATTCCTTAATTAAACCACATATACAGGAATGTAAAACATGTCTTTTGGGATCATGAATGTTTTACATATCGGGAAAAATCATAATTAGTTAAAGATAGAATAAGCAACAATCTGGTGCAAGAAGTCTTACTGTTAAACTTGAGTATCTATATCACTCTACTACCTTCGGGGGATTAGGGAGCAGGGACTATGGGCCAAGGATAAGATCTAAAATAAGTTTGAGATCGAAAGGAGATTTCTACTATTTTGTACCACTATGGAAAAAATTCACTCATTTTCGCTTTTAAAAACCGACAAAGATTCCCAGGCCAGAGCAGGAAGTTTTATAACAGCACATGGCACACTTAATACTCCCATATTCATGCCGGTAGGGACACAGGCTACGGTTAAATCATTGTCTCCTGAAGAGCTGCATCAATGCGGATGTCAGATAATTCTTGCAAACACCTATCATCTTCACCTTAGACCTGGTTCTGAACTGATCAAAGACGCTGGTGGATTGCACAAATTCGAAAACTGGAATGGGGCTATTTTAACTGACAGTGGTGGTTTTCAGGTTTTCAGCCTCAGAGATATCTCTAAAATAACCGAGGATGGTGTCTCTTTCCAATCCCATATCGATGGATCAAAACATTTCTTTTCTCCAGAACGGGCTATCGAAATTGAGCACAATCTGGGTGCCGACATAATAATGGCATTTGATGAATGCCCACCGGCAGATGCTTCTCCGGAGGTGATTGCCAAGGCAGTGGAGCGGACGGTGCGATGGGCGGGCAGAAGTCTTGAGGCTCATAACAATACTCCATTTCATTTTGGCTTTCCGCAGGCACTTTTCGGTATTGTGCAGGGGGGAGTAATTAAGGAGTTAAGACAACACTGCGCAAAAGAACTGGTAGCCATGGATCTTCCCGGTTATGCACTGGGCGGCCTTGCTGTGGGCGAGAGTATAGAGAACACGTACAAAGTGGTTGGGTACTCGACCGGTTTTCTTCCCCAAAACAAGCCAAGATATCTGATGGGAGTAGGTACTCCAATTGACATCCTCGAATGTATCGAGCGGGGTATCGACATGTTTGACTGTGTCCTTCCCACGCGTAATGCCCGTAATGGTTCTGCTTTTACTTCTCAGGGCAAGGTAAATGTACGTAATGCTAAATTTACCAGAGATTTTGATGGCATACTTGATCCGGAATGCTCATGCTATACCTGCAGTAATTTCAGCATGGCATACATTCGTCACCTTTACATGGCAGGGGAAATACTGGCACTGAGGCTGATTTCACTGCATAATGTTTATTTCTACATGAACTTGGTCCGTCAGGCTCGTGAGCACATTCTTCAGGGTGATTTCGGAGAATGGAAAAAATATCAGATCTCGCGCCTGAGTTCTCAGACTCCAGGTAACTTTGATTGATCTTAAAGTCCCCTGGAAATTCATGGCGCTCATGGATTTGGGAGCATCTCATTCATCGCACCTGTACGATATCCCTGCAGATCTATACAACACCAGGTGAAACCGGATTGTTTCAATATTTCTATCAATTTATCGCGTTCTGTAAATCCTCTCTGGATTTCCTGGGGTGATAATTCCAGTCTGGCCAGATCTCCATGACTTCTGACCCGAAGTTGATGATAGCCCTCATCGTGCAGTGCTTTTTCTGCCATTTCTACTCTGGCAAGTTTCTCCCTTGTAATCACCTCTCCGTAAGGGAATCGGGAAGCCAGACATGCCATTGATGCCTTTTTGGCAGTGGGAAGATTGAAGTGGTGGGACAGGGCGATGATATCCTTTTTTGACATTTCTGCTAAAAACAGGGGAGAGATTACACCCAGCTCATTCAGTGCTTTCTTTCCAGGTCGGAAATCACTTTCATCGCTTATGTTGCTGCCATCGAAGACAGCGCTGATGTTCCTTTTTTCTGCCAGCTCAACAATACCTGTAAACAATTTCTTTTTGCAATGATAGCAACGCTCAGGAGGATTGTTGACAAATTCCGGGATGCTGAAAAGATCCAGTTCAATGAAATCCGGTTCAATATCAAGAATCGCCGAAATCCTCCGCACATCATCCAGCTCCGATTGCGGATAGACAGGAGAAGTGGCTGTGACAAGGTGCAGATTCTCGCCCAGTATCTCTTTACTTACAAAGGCCAGAAAAGTACTGTCGGTTCCTCCGGAAAAGGCAAGCAGAGCAGAGGGAAAGCGGGCGATTTGCTTTTTTAGATTTTCGAGTTTTTGGTTTAATGATTTGTCCATGGAAAATTCTGTTCTGGCTTCTGACTCTCACTCCTCATATATCCAGGTACTGAGATATCTCTCGCCGGAATCTGGCATAATCACCACAATAAGTTTCCCGCTGTTTTCCTCTTTTTGAGAGAGCTGCAATGCTGCCCACAATGCGGCTCCTGAAGAAATCCCGGTCAGAATGCCCTCTTTTTTAGCCAGTTCCCTTGATATCTGAGCAGCATCATTATCTTCGACAGGGATGATCTGATCAATGATGTCTCTGTTAAGTACTTTGGGGATGAAACCGGCGCCTATTCCCTGTATTCTGTGTTGGCCCGCTTGACCACCGGAGAGAATCGCTGATCTTTTTGGCTCTACTGCAACGATTTTTACCCCTTTTTTACGTTCTTTTAAGACCTCTGCTATCCCGGTGATTGTGCCCCCGGTACCAACTCCGGCAACCAGAATATCAATTTCTCCCTTTGTATCTCTCCAGATCTCTTCTGCCGTGGTTTTCCTGTGAATTTCGGGATTCGCGGGATTGTTAAACTGCTGAGGCATAAAAGAATTGGGTATCTGTGCCACCAGTTCCTCTGCCTTCTTTACGGCTCCATTCATGCCACTTAAACCTTCGGTTAAAACCAGTTCTGCCCCTAATGCTTTCAGGATTTTTCTCCGTTCGCTGCTCATCGTCTCAGGCATGGTCAGTATCAATCTGTAACCTTTGGTTGCAGCAATAAATGCCAATGCAATACCTGTATTTCCGCTGGTTGGTTCTATGATAACTGAATCCTTATTCAACAAACCCTGCTTTTCGGCGCTTTCAATCAGAGCCAGTCCGGTCCGATCTTTTACACTTGATAGGGGATTGAAAAATTCGAGTTTAGCCGCAATTCTGGCTTTTCCATTTTTATTGAGTTTATTTATCCAGACAAGAGGTGTATTTCCGATTAATTCGGTGATATTATTGGCAATTGACATAAGACTCCCAGGTATTCTATTCTTTTTTGAATTCGTTTAACAGAAGTATGGACTGTATTATTTGATTCAGGTTAAAATAAATATCCAGTTAAGAAACTGTCAAACAAGGGATATAGGATTATCGTCAATTACGCGGACAAACATTTATTTATTATGCTTCACCACCATCCCACCGGAATTTAAAAAAAGATTGACAAAAAAAATGTGGGTAAGGGCCAAAAGCAGGGGATCAAAGCGAAACTCGTTTCCAGAAAATAACCTGCTAAAAAGTGTTAATTTAACCAATTCGGACAATTATTGGATGTTATTTTAGTAATATAGGATGATACTGTGTTTTTGTAATTTCACCTTTAGTAGCTTCGCTTAGTATATTAAGTTTTTACTCTCCGAAAGGAATTATTTTGCCATGGTTGATGGATTATTGCAGAGTTCAGAGATCACCCTGACAGACTGTTGTGGTCTCAGAAGAAATGAGAAATTATTAATAATTTGTGATCCACCCAGCATGGAGATTGGTAATGCCATTTATATGGCAGCCCACAACCGCTGTCATGAAACGGTTCTGGTTATGCTTACTCCTGAGAACCGCCAGGGAAGAGCTGAGTTTCCGGAGTCGGTCATCGAATTGATCCGGAGATTTGATGTCGCAGTAATTCCTATTTCAACCAGAGTCTCACATGTTCAGACCAGACTGGTCGCATCAGAAAGCAGAGTACGCATTGCCTCATTTCCTGAAATAACCGCTGAGATTTTCAGCCGTACCATGAATGCTGACTGGCGAAAAATCGGAGTCAATACCAGAAAAGTTGCTGGCAGACTCAGTACGGCCAGGAGTGTAAGGGTTGTAAACGGACAGGGTACCGACTTCACTTTTCAGATAGATGATTCCGCTATACAGACCGATGATGGACGGCTTTCTTTTGAAGGTGGCTTTAATGTTTTACCTGCAGGCCAGGTGTGCCTGACCCCCAGAGACGGCACGATGGAAGGAGTTGTGGCTATCGATGGCTATTTTTCATTTGACAGGAGAAGACCACAACCGGCTCTGATCATGGAAGTGCAGCAGGGGCTTATAAACAGTATAAGGAATCATCCACTTGCACCGGAGCTGGAAAAATATTTCAGCAAATATAAGGAAACCGCCAGAACGGTTTGCAGTTTAGGACTGGGACTTCTTGACAGTGCAAAGGTAAGCGGTAACTATTATGAAGACAGGGTCGCCTTTGGTGCGATCCGTCTGATATTGGGCAAAGAACTATCCAGTGTGACCTCTGGAATATTTCCCATGGAAGGGATAATCAGTTGCTGTTCGATCAGTGTCGATGGTAAAGTTCTGCTTCATGATGGAACATTTGTACAGTAATACGGAATTCCGGTAAACATGAGTAAAGAAGAAGACAGACAGGCTATTTTTTCATATATCGAAAAAAATGGCGTTTTTGACAAAGATGCATCGGATGCAAGGAGGCATCCTATCTCCAGGAATATCTGTCGCAAGCACACCGTCAGAGTAATACTGGATCTTCATGGAATGAAATCCGATGAAGCTGCCCGTAAAGTCAGAACATTCATCTCTCAAAATAGAAAAAAAGGAATCCGGGAAATCCTTATTATTCATGGGAAAGGAAATCATTCTGCCAATGATGGATATCCGGTGTTAAAAAAGATGGTACGTGATTTACTGGATAATGAGCTTCATCACATAATTAGAAATTACAGGGCTGCTTTACCCAAAGAAGGAGGAGATGGAGCGACTGTGGTTTATCTGCATTGATTACTCCATCCCGCCCCGATCCCAGTATCTGTATC
>CAYYNL010000081.1:17680-19786 GCA_964472925.1 uncultured Fibrobacter sp.
GGAGGAGTCATCAACAAGAACCTGTTCTTGAGCTGAAATTGCGCTTTGTCAGGGCTGCAGTCTTCATGAGAGCATTGATCTACCGTGTCAACCAATCCAAGGCCTTGCTATCGATTATACACCGTTCTTCTGAACCATCGGGTTTCACGCTGAAAATCTGTTTTTCACCATTTTCGTATTCCCGCTCGTAGATAATTGTTTCCTGGCCATTTATCCATATAACCATGGGATTTCTTTCATGATAGGTTTTAACCTGGTTACTGGTGATAATTTTACTGTATCGGCAGGTGGTGATGTCTGCTTTGGTCAAGTCCAGAAGATTTACTCCTGAAGAGTAAACCAGGGTCTTTGAATCGGAAAGCCAGCAGAACGAGAACACATTGCTGTTATGGGTAACCTGCTGGTGAGTTCCGCTGATACGGTCATATACCCACAGATCCAGTTTTCCCCCGAAATTGAGACGGTCCGAAAGGTAACCGATATACCGATCATCTGGGCTGAATGCAGGTTTACGGTGATTGGCATTCGTATTTGTGATATTGAGCGGAAGCTCTGCTGTCTGATTGCTCAGAAAGATCTGCTCTTTGCCATCACGGTTGGAACAGAAAAGCATATACTCATTATTGTGTGAAAAAGTTACCGAGTGCTCCGATGATTGCGGCCAGCAGACTACAGGATATGCCGGTCCTCCTTCACAGGATGTTCTGTAAATGTCGCTACGGTTATTTTGGCAATCAGCAACCGTATAATAAACCCATTTCCCATCGGGAGTAAAAGAGACATCGGTTTTTCCGGTGCTATCACTGAGTAACCTCCTGTTGGCACCTGTCAGGTCGATGAGCTCCAGCCGGCTGCATCCGTTACTGTCCCAGACAGTGTAGGCAATCTTGCCGGCAGCTAAAGATATTACAGGATTACTGCATTCACCGAATCCTCTGGTAAGAGGAACTTCTGCATTCCGTCCGATCATCTTCAGGTAAATCCCGTCGCTGCCATCCCTGTTTGATACAAAAGGAAATACTCCATCAGTTGATTCTTTTTTTACATTTTGAGAAGAGTCATTTTGTTTCTGCAGGTCAATTTTGGCTGAAATCATTTTTGAAAAATCGTTTATAACAGAATCCGGTTTGATTTCACTATTTATGGGAATAAGGCGGTTTTCCACTCCCAGAAGTTTCCTGTTCTGATCAAACCTCAAAATAAGATTTCCCACATATTTACCGGCATTACCGGCAGACAACAGGTAAGAGTTGCCGGCTTTCATGGGTGCGGCAA
This sequence comes from uncultured Fibrobacter sp., assembly GCA_964472925.1. GTDB lineage: Bacteria > Fibrobacterota > Chitinivibrionia > Chitinivibrionales > Chitinispirillaceae > JAAYPC01. The sequence goes on from CAYYNL010000081.1 coordinate 18,956, forward strand.
AATGCTGGTCAAGGCTTCCGCAGATAATTATCTCAAATTTCTGCAGACTATTAACATAAGCGCTGATATTCTGCCAACTGTCATGTATTATCAATATTCGTAAGTCACATGACTCCGCATCCCGGGTTAACAGCTTTTGAGGATCCAGTCCGTTCAAAGCAAGAGTCTTGTTTTCGGGGACCAGACTGCTACTGACAAAAGAGGTGACATACAATTTATATCCGCTGTTTTTCATGATAGTAAACGGGATGAACCGGTTTTCATAGTTTTCTTTTACATTGGCAAGTATACAATTATCTGGAAAAGAAGATTCCGGTAATTTCTCTTTATTATATGAAAACTCTTCATTTCCGGCGCAGACCGCATCAAATTTGACATGCTGCAGATAAAGGTCTGCAAGCCTGGCCTGCAAGGGGATGGCATCTGCACTGATGATATTGCCGGCCTGGATAGTAAAAAGCACCGGAAACTGACTGCGCAGGCTCTCAAAAACACTTCCATGACGGGCGATTCCTCCCAGGGATCCAGGGTAAGGTGGAGGGAGAAACTGATTTTTGAGATTACCGGAATAGACAATCGAAATCTCCTGTTTTTCATTTCTTAACCGTTCCGATTTTATCCGGTTTAACAGTGCATGTGCTTTCCACAGGTTGGGATCCATGCGAAGCGCCTTTAGTGCATAATTTTTGCAAAGAATAAATCTTTTTAATCTGTAGAATTTTTCTGCAACCTTGTAATAATCTTCGGCTGTGCGTTTCTTTTTCTCTTCCATCTGGATCTTTACCGTTGCAGACCATACCGGACCTAATTCTTTGGACAGATTTTTCCATG
>CAYYNL010000082.1:0-19718 GCA_964472925.1 uncultured Fibrobacter sp.
CCAAGGCCTTTTTTCTTCTGTTTCTTTATTTTCCAAAAATAAATTTCCTTTATTATACTTGACAATAAATCTTAATTGCATTCTCCGGACAATTATCAGCCGCATTCTGATATTCCTGTTCATACCAGGATGGAATTGATTTGTGTCTTGGTACCGCTTTTCCATCATTACTCATATCGAAAGCATCAGGACAAATACTGGCACATAATCCGCATCCTGTACAGATATCGTTATCAACTATCACTCGCATTTTTTCCCCCGTAAACAGTCCAACTTAATCTATACACCGCTGATAGTTTTGCAATCAGAATGCCAGTATAAATTCTTTCATTTATTTGATTTGAATTTCATAACAGTGACCGGTCTCACCATTGGCGGCACAGCATTTGCACACCTAAATAGAAAGAAAAGAACATTTTTTCTTAAAATGAGAAACAGATATAAACAAAGCCTAATTATTATCTGAAGAATACAAAATGGAAAGAATTAACCATGCATTAAAGCTTTCAATCAGTGAATTACAAAATTTCTATATTCTGGTTCTTCAGAGCGTATCCAATCTTTTCAAACGGCCTGTTTACCTGAGAGATTTAATAGAGCAGATGGACTACACTGGAGCAGGCACCATGATTATCATAATTCTGGTAGCTCTGTTTGTAGGCATGGCACTGTCTCTTCAGATTGTTGCAGAATTTTCCGTTCTGGGAATGCAAATGTATACCGGGCGAGTAGTGGGAATATCTATCATAAGTGAAATCGGCCCGGTTACTGCTGCGCTGGTATTTGCCGGAAGAGCGGGTTCTGGAATGGCCTCTGAGCTGGGAACTCTGGTTTTACGACATCAGGTAGACACTCTCAGGGTTTTCGGTATCGATCCTGTAAAAAAACTTATCACTCCCAGAGTTATAGGTTCCATTCTTATGCTTCCTGCTCTGACAATTATCGCAGATATGGTTTCGCTGCTTGGCGCTTATTACATAGTAACAGTGGTCAATAACCAGAGCAGTACCGTTTACTGGGATTCAGTTCGTCTCATTTTAATTCCCCAATATGTTTTCTCCGGCATCATTAAACCTTTCATATTCGGGCTTATCATCTCTTCGATTAGCTGCTACACCGGTTTTGTCACCAAAGGAGGAGCCGTCGGCTTAAAAAGCTCTACAACCAGAGCATTTGTACTTTCTACCATCCTTATCATATTCTGCGATTTTATCATAACTAAAATCATACTTTTTACATTCGGATATACGGTATGAACATCGTTTTTGATAAGATCTGCTTTTCCAGAGGTAATCGTTTGATTCTCAATAATATCAGTTTTCATATCAACAACACTGAAACCATCGCAATTCTGGGAGGAAGTGGTGAGGGTAAAACCACTATTCTCCGCCTTCTCATGCGTCTGCTCAAACCAGACAGTGGAAGAATTCTCATTGATAATGAGAATATAACTACTAAAACCGAAGAGCAACTACGCCCTATTCGCCGTAAATTCACCATTGTCTTCCAGGATGGAGCACTTTTCGACTCACTCACCGTAAAGGAAAATGTAGCGTTTTATATGAGAGAATATACTCATATGAGTGAAGAAGAAATAGAAGATAACGTCCGTAAATTGTTGGGATTTGTTGGTGTCGAACATGCAATCAATCTCATGCCAGAAGAACTGAGTGGAGGGATGCAGCGCAGAGTGGCAATTGCCAGAGCTCTTGCAGTACAAAAGCCACTCATGTTTTTATACGATGAACCAACCAGCGACCTCGATCCATTCAATGCTGCCAGAATCCGTGAACTTATCCTTAACCTCAGCAACTCTGAAAGAGGTTTTATCATAGTTACTCACGAAATCCTTGATGCCCTTAAACTGGCCCGTCGTTTCATGTTTCTCAAAGGTGGCTCCATTCTTTTTGACGGCAATAAGCAGCAGTTTCTTAACTCCGATCTTAAAGAGCTTCGTACTTTTCTTGGAGACTGGAACGAGGAGATCAAAAAATAATGTACGAATACCAAAAGAAAATAACTTGGTCAAGTCTCAAAACCGGCATCGTTATAACCATCGCTCTGGCTATTCTCTTCGGTGTTGTTTTTTTTTCTGGAAATATCAGCTCTCTCTTTACTTCAAAATTCAATCTGGTTACCAGGATTTCAAATGTCCAAGGATTGAGAACAGGAGCCCCGGTATGGCTTTTCGGTGTAGAGGTCGGAGTAGTGGAAAAAATAACAATCAATAGCAGCGGTACTTATGTAAAAATCTCTATTCAGCAAAAATATCTCTCCAATATCTTTAAAAATGCACATACGAATGTAATGACTATGGGTATTCTTGGTGATAAATTTGTAGAAGTGTACCCGGGTGACAGCTCTAATCCCCAAATCGATCCTGGTGATACCATTTCAGGTAAAATCAATATCGGTTTCGAACAACTGCTCTCCCTTAGTGCTTCTATTATGGTTCAACTTGACACGACCATAGGGAAACTTGAAACACTAATCAGCTCAGTTCTCAATCCACAAGGTTCAGTAGGCAAATTCATTTCTGATCCCTCTATTTACAATAATCTTAATGAAAGTATAAATTCCCTGACAAAATTAACCCACAGCATAAATTACTCAAAAGGCACTTTTTCAAAATTCATTAAAGATACCACACTCTACCATAACCTTAATTCAGTTTCACTTGAATTTGCCTCCTTAGTCAACCAGGTCGATCAATCAATTCAAAATGGAAGTGTCGCCGGAGCACTCCTGAATGATGGAACAATGGCTACAGATGTCAAAGAAACGGTCAATTCTCTGAGATCCACATTTGAGTTATTGAATAACATTCTCTCAGATATCAAAGCCAATCCAGACAAATACTTCAAATTTGAACTTTTTTAACCTTTAATTCAGGTATTTTTTTTCCTTTTTTCACAGAAAAAGATCCTTCTGCTGGTATTATAGATTGACAAAAAACAATTGTAAACTAAAAGCCGGTAAAGCTATCAAGATTTTTCGGACAGTCACTATCTAAAATCTATGTCTATTTCGTTTTTAACCTAATTATCGCATTTGTGGTGGATATAGTCGCGTTTCATATTGAATTGATAAGACTTGAAAGTGTTGAAGGCTTTATCAATAAGGTGATAAAGTCGAAACACCGGAAATGGCTTAGCAATCAATCGGTTAAGCGAATGCGCCACATCCAACGGCAAAATTCAGGTTTAAGCTGTTTTAGATAAAAAAAGAGCGCTAATTGATCCATTTTCCACCACCTCTTTTAGCACTGTCTTAATTGGTATACTATGACTCATGACATCCCTACTTGCGTTACCATTAAAGGGCAGTATATCTCCTGTGGCTCTCCTCGAACTGCCATGTGAAGACAGTCTGACTCCTGACGTTCCTCCTTAAGTTACTTGGAATAGCAGTACTTTTTCAGAGATTAGGTCAAATTCTATGGCCTAAAACGAACTCTCTTATCTTTCCTGGATCTCTTATCTTAGGACCCCTTCAATTATTGCAAGTCAAGTATTACCGCCACAGGCGGTAGCTTGATTGAGCGGCAGAGCCGCGAAATCAGGAAGGCACGATAGTGCCTTTACGAGACATCTGGCTCTACTGGCTTAGCCAGTGGTTTCCTGAAAGCCAGAAATGAAACTTTTTCATTAATCATCTCAGATCCGTAGTGTATTTTACAATCTTTGTGATGCTTTAATTTTTTGTAAAAGGAGTACAGATGTCTGTTATATCCGGTCCAAAAGGGACCCGGGATTTTTATCCGGAAGAGATGTCTTTTCAACAGTTTATTTTTTCGACCTGGAAAAAAACCTGTCAGCGGTATGGATTTGAATATTATGAAGCACCCATGTTTGAGCACCTGGAAATTTACACGCAAAAATCCGGAGATGAGATCGAAAAACAGCTATATACTTTTAAAGATAAAGCAGAACGGATGATGGCATTAAGACCTGAGCTGACTCCTTCTCTTGCCCGAATGGTAGCTGCGAAAGGAAATGCTCTCAAACGGCCAATACGCTGGTATTCAATTCCGCGGTTATTCAGATATGAAAAAATGCAAAGAGGACGTTTAAGAGAATTTTTCCAGTTAAATATGGATATTTTGGGGATTGAAGATGTAAGCGCAGATGCAGAACTCATCTCTGCTGTTATCGATATGATGCGTGATCTTGGTTTCACTTCCGATGATTTCAGAGTAAGAATTTCCAGCCGAACACTTCTAGAGGAACTATTTACGACTTCGGGACTTGACAGAAATTCCTTCCCTGCTCTTTATGCGCTTCTTGATAGAAAAAACAAAATCAGTGAACAGCAATACAAAGAAGAACTGAGCAGTATAATTCCTGGTGATGATCTTCGGAATAAATTTCTGGCCATCTTTTCATCTGAATCTCTTGATCAGATTCAGTATAATACCGGAGATACCCCCGCTCTCAATGATCTTAGACAGTTATTTGAACTTCTTGACTACTACGGATTCTCTGATTATGTAACTTTTGACATAGGCATAGTGCGGGGGCTGGCTTATTATACTGGTATTGTGTTCGAAGTATTTGATATTAAAAAAAGCATGCGTGCAATTGCAGGTGGCGGCCGCTACGATAAACTGGTGCAATTGTACGGAGGACCACCTACCCCTGCGGTAGGATTTGCCGCCGGAGATGTAGTATTGGGAGATCTGCTTAAGGAAAAGGGATTACAGCCACCTTTATCTGCACGCAGTGAAGTTTATCTGGTTGCTATCGGAGACAGCGGATTAAAGGAGCTTATAAACCTTGCACAACAAATCCGATCGTCTGGTTTCTCCTGTGAATTTCCTCTTAAAATCACCAATGTCGGCAAACAGCTCAAGGGGGCTAATGCTGCCAGATGCCTTTTTACCATATTTGTAGGCGGTGATGAAGCAAAAGAAGGTAAGTTCCGTTGCAAAAATATGTCAAGCGGCACTGAAGAGCTGATTGATCAGAAAGAAATAATCGGATTTCTACAGAAAAATCTGCGAGGCTGATTTCTACTACCTGCATCATACGATTGTTTGACGTGCACAGCTTCGATCCACGTTAAACAATCATCAAAATCGAAATTATTAATGGAACAATAAGTATAAGATTGCTGAATTTGTTAACTGTCTTTAAGCATACTGCCTTTTTTAAATCCGACGTTGCGATGAATATGCCAGGGCAGCTCTTGATGAACCATGAAGACTTGAGAGCTCCTGTCTGATATTTCTCATACTAAAATTGATTTTTTCGTTTATACAGCTATCCAGAGCGATTATGGCTCTGATCATTTCACTTATCTCATTTTTAAGATTTGAGCAATCCTTTGAATTTTCTGGAATTATACTTTTGAGGCTGGTGTATTCCGCTTCCTTGCGATAAACCTCTTTGAGCAGAATTTCTCTTTTCTTCAGAAAATTTTCCAGAGTATCTTCAGAAAAATTATTCACCAGCATTATCGAAATCTGTTTTATAGAACTGTATAGTTCTTTTATCTGTATTAAAATATCAGATATCTTTTCTGTATTCATTTTCAAACCGCTATCGATTTCAATTTTACATCAGAGCTGTTTTCTATTTTTGTTTTCTGGACAGCTACAGCCCATGCTTCTCTGAGCGATTCCAGATAACCCAGCACTTCGGTCAATTTATCTTTATTATGCTTTACACTCGCTTCTACCAGACATCGGAGCATGTAATCGTATAGATTATACAGATTTCGGGCAATATCACCTACATCCAGTTTTAAAGCAGTCAAAAGTTCGGTTACGGCATCCTGAACTTTGAAAATATGCTTTGTCCGCTCTTCCAACAGATGGCGGTTATCGAATTTTTCCAGTGCTAGTTTACAGTTCATTATTGCTATATCATAAGCAATCAGGATAAGTCTTCCCTGATCAGCAGTATCTACATTAGCAGTTTTGTATACATTGTACCCCTGTTTCATAAAATGGCCTCCCCTTATCATTTATATAGAAAAGATGATGTGTTCATCTGAGAACCTTGCGATTGCAGCTGACTAATGGCCTGTTCCATAGCACTGAACTGTTTTACCAGTCTTAATCTGTAATTTTCAATTCTTTCTTCAAGCTTTTGTATACGCTCATCTGCATTTTTCATGCTTCTCCGCCAGGATTCCTGACGCAATGCTACAGTACCTTCAGTCCCGTCGGTTAGTTTATTGACACTTTCATCCAGAATAGTCGCGAGTCCCTTGGAAAAAGTAAAAGTCGCGGATCCTCCACCGATACTTCCTTCCGGAGCAGTTAATGATAAGCCTTTTGCCGGACCATCAGAGAAAGTAATTATTTCACCAGAACGGGCATCAGAAACATACCATTCAGAAGACCCCTGCATTTGTATGCGAAAATGCTGACTATCAACTTCCTCTAATGTATAAACCCCAGATTTGGTATCTTTAGTCGTCCTTCCCAGGCTTATTGCGGGATTGTCAGACACTCCAGTAGTGGTAAATAGCCGCACGACTTCATCAAAACCTTTATCCAGCGCTTTCTTAAACATTTCATCATCAATTTTATACTCTCCAGAGGAAGTATCAGTCTTTAGTCCGATAAGAGTAAAATTGGTGTATGTGCCTTCAAACGTATCATACTGCTGCTGAAAGAAAGATCGTATCTGAGTAACAATGCTTGAGGTAGTTGAATCACCTGCCAGAGCGCCATCCGAACTCGTCTCATCATCAGGATTTGCATGTTTTGTGCTGTCTTTTGAGAACCGTAAAAGTGCGTTATAAGCATCAACCAATTCCTGGAATTTCTTTTTAATACCATCGGAATCTCTAGTCAATTCTACCTTAACAGCTTCATCTGCAGTTACACTGTGAAGCTGGAAAGTGGTACCGGTTACGAATCCGGATGCTGAGTTTTTATTGGATGACATAAAAACATTTTCAACACTGAAATAAGCATCCTTACCGGTTGAAAGTACTCCTGCCCCTTCATCACCAATTACCGATACAGAGAGTGAATGAGCTGTACCACCTATATTTAAATTATTCAAAGCTAAACGTGAAGCACCGGTCACCTTGTCAGATATCAGCAGATTTCCTGATTCGTCAAATGATGCCTCAATCATTCCATGGTAAGCATTGTTTAGCTTTTTAAGAAAATCATCCGCAGTATCTCCATTTTTTTTCACTATCGTTGCGCTTATTGTCTGTCCATCATGATCTAAACCATCGATAGTTATGCTTTGTCCTGCTGCCAGAGATTCAAACTCGGATCTGATATCAGATACGGAGCTTAATTGCTGATTGATATTTCCCTTATTCCCATCAGCATCCATAATGATGCCCAGGTCCTGCAGTGTTGATCCTGAAATGTCACGGTATTCTATACCATTGCTTCCACTTTCTTTACTTGTCAGGACTAGCCTGTAATCCGTCTCATTTACTTTAAGCACAGAAGCAGATACACCGATCTTTTTTCCATCCTCATCAGTGGCATTATTGATCTTTAATCTCAGATCCTGAATTGTATCATCATCATCTATTGTTATGGAAACGCCATCAATGCTTATTTCACCGACTGTAATACCCATACTGGACAAAGATTCAGTTTGACTTGCGATCTTTCCATCTGCACTGATCATTTTTTCACTGGAAGCCAGTTGAAAAACCCTTACATCGTATTGGGCATCGACACTGCCGGTTCCACCCTCAATAGTTACCGCTTTTTCGTTTGAACTTTTGGAGGTAAACAGATCAAAAGAACTTACCTTGGAGAGGGCATTAGCTTTTGAACGGATATCAGAGAGCAAAGATTTGAATTTTGAATAGGCATCGATCTTTACCTGATATGCCTTTTTCTCTTTCTCAACTTTAGTAACTTTCTGTTTCTCAAGTTCAACCAGAGAATCAATGATATACTGGGTATCAATTCCGGATGGACCATTAACAGATATTCCCATAATCATTTCTCCTTATTAACTGTTCTTTTAAGTGTATCGGCAGATTTAATTCAAACCTTTATCATTATTATTATTAGCCGATTTTGAATACAGAGTGAGCAGAGATATTTCAAGGGGACCTGAAAAAAAACATTATTTCGGGTTACTTTCTATTGATGATTGGGAATCATCGGAGTCTATTTTTACGGTAAATTTAAAGATGGTTCTGGGAATTTCCTTATCTCCTTCGATCCAGATCTTTCCTCCAAGTGCTTCAACAGCCATTTTGCTGAATGTTAAACCCAGACCAAAATTCTGTCCCTGGATAATAGATGCGGTCCTGTTGGTTCCGAAAAACTTATCAAAAACCGCTTCCCTGTACTCTTCCGGTATAAAGGAACCATCATTGGATATTGAGACTAAAATCAGATTATTCTCATTCTTTTCAAAACAAACCTTTACCGGTTTATCGGGGTCGGTAAATCGTAGCGCATTGGCCACGATATTACATATTATTCGCAGAAACAGGTCTTGATCTGTAGTTATTTCCATTTGCGGATCAGTTTTAAATTCGATTTGTAGCGGATTAAAAAAAAGCAGAGCATTTTCAACCTGTTGTTTCAAGACAAATTTGGTTCTTCTGGCGGAGATAGTTCCTTTTTCAAAAGTCGTTACTCCCAGAATATTACCAATCATCATTTGTATACGCTGGACACCACTCGAAGCAGTTTCAAAAAGCCTTTTTTGTACAGGAGTTATCTTTTCTATGGTATCCTGCAAAACTTCTACTGCTCCAGAAATACACTGCAAAGGATTTTTAAGATCGTGAATAACCATATCTATATAGAGGTCCTTGACCTGTTCAACTCGTTTTTTTTCCAGAGCAGTTGCGGCTATTCTATAAAAAGCATGATGATCGAAGGGCTTGGTCATAAAATCCAGGGCACCTCTTTTCATACATATAAGACCGACCTCCAGCCTGTCATGAGATGTAAACATGATGACCTGAACATACCGGTTTCTCTCTTTTATCATGGGCAAAAGTTCAGGACCGCTCAGACCCCTTCCCAGATTAACATCGAGCAGCACAATATCTACGGTTGGATTGGTTTCTATATAATGAAGACCTTCATCGGCAGAAAGTGCATAATCTGCTTTGAATCCATCGAGTTCAAGAAGACCGCAAACGCCTGTACATATTGATAACTCATCATCAATCAGCAATACATGAGGCACACCGTTTTTGTCCATTTTCTCTCCTGAGAGTAGTATTTCTCTAAAATTTCTGCAGCCAGGGCACAACCGATGCTGGTACTAAGAATAAGAATAATTGCACGAAAGATTTAAATACCAAAACAGAATATTATATCATTAATCACTAATTTGGGTACAAATTATTTCAATTTTGAAGAATAATAAATTTGATTCAGTCCATTACCTTTTTCTCTTTATGCCCAGACTTTCACATTCATCATTTAATTTACACTCTTAATTTGATATATGCACAGACCATTTTGTAGTTAATCGAGTCATAAGAACCAAATTTAGCGATTTTGAGCAAAATTATTGGGCTACGACTGCTCAATTTAGGTCTAAATATCTTCTGAAAATCTGGTTATTGTGGGTGGAAATTTAAAAAAGGACTCCCTTATAAAAAGGAGTCCTTAAAATGAAATGAAGCCAATAAGCTATTGATCTGAATTACCGCATAACTGAAACCATCTTGATTACTGAACCATTCACTGATGCCATCCGGAGCACTGCGAACATGGAGCCAACTTTTTTGCCTTCAATAGTCTTTCCGTTCCAGTTGAAAGCATGATTGCCCACAGAAACCTGCTGATCCATAATTGTGCCGATTTTTGCGCCATTGACACCAAACAATTCAATTTTGACTGGGCCAGCGGCATCAACTGAATAGTACATCGGTACACCTGCTGACAAACGCGTACTGTTGAATGCAAGTGGAACCACAGAGCAATATCCTTTGACGTTTGCAACCGAAACTGGTTTTTTGGAAACCTGGATTTTCACCCCTGATGGACCGATCTGGATTGGAGCGGATAGAGTAACCCTTATATTTTTTTCCGGATCAGCTCCTTCGACTTTGATTGTCGGATTAGCACTTCCGGCTATAGCAACATAAGGCTCATCTATACCGGTGTTGTTCTTTAATACAAATTCTTTGATTGTAACTGGTTTGTCATATTTTACAGTAATTGTCTGTGTCACGCCTGTTGCATCATCGCCGTTTTCATCATAATCGAGCGTACCAAGTGATTTGGGATTCAGCAGTAATGCATTGGTGATTTTTCCTTTCATCTCTGTTGGAATTCTAGGACGGATCCAAAGACGATTATTGGCATTATCGATCATATAACCACAAAACTGAAAATAGGAGTGCCAGACCAGTGGTGCGGTCATGTAACTGTCTTTATGAGTATTGCCATCGTTTTCCTGCAGCGATTGCCAAAAGACCATATTGGGAACCTGTTTGTAGTAATAATCATAGTCGAGTTTGTGAAGATTTAATGCATCATCAGGCCTGCTAATCGCAATTTCAGAACCACCATAATGATCTACATTATAAAAAATCCATTCTCCAACTGCACGCACACCACCGCTTTTCTGGGTATTTCTCAATCTACCCAAAGCTGTTGAGATAAAATCAGCATCCATTATAGGATTAAGACAAAAATAGTTAGCCCAGGAATATCCTGCGACGTGAGATTCAGGGAAACGACCGCTTCCCGATGTGGATGCTTTGAGAGCGAAATCATTTGAATTACCATATTTTTGCTTGAAAGCCGTTTTTGCAGCTTCTGCATGACCGGCAAATTCTGTAGCATCGGAAGTTTCGCCTAAAAATTTTGCTATTTCGGCAAATGCCGCGAAAGTGGTGATTGTAAGACTGCCATTGTACTCAGGAGTTAAACTGCAGTTGGTACCTGCACTTTGGCACCGATCATAAGTGCTATGGCTCTGGAGAGGAATCTTATCTGAACCACATTGTGAAAGAATGCGTTGAGCAGCTTTTTTCAGCGCCGGATAATTCTTTTGTAAAGAATCCTTATCTCCTGTTGCAAGCATGAGTTCATAACCTTTGAAAATAAACATACAGTTTAGATCAGCCCAGGACTCAGTATTAGGAAACCACCAGTAGTCTGCATGGGTTTTATCATCCCAATCTTTAAGATATCGGTTATTATTTGTATTACCAGCACTGAAATTCTGCCTTCCTTCATTGAAATCGTGATGAACCTGACCATTTGATTTTTGCTGTCTTGCCCAATACTGGAGTTCATGCCACTGTAAGCTAGGCCAGTTAAACGTATAAAAAACTGCTGCATGCTGTCCCTGATCTATTGTACCAATAATACCATAGTTTCCTTCCCAGAATGCCGTGCGTCCATCCTTTGTGCATACCGAATTGTGAACTAGTGGATAGGTATTATTAAGCAAACGATCTTTGTACCAGTCAGGAAAATTTGATGCCATTAACCGGGAAACAAAGGAGGTAATACCATCTCTGACTGCGTCGAATTTTGATAGTCCAAATGTCGCAACTTCCTTTGAATTGTCATAAAAATTCTGGTAATAGTAGCCTTCTGTGCCATATTCGCGATACCAGGCCAGAACGAATTTATAGTGAACCTTTCCCCCTGCAGGGATTTGGCATTTAGCAGCAACAAGATTACCATCAGCATTAGCAAGTTTGCCGTCGGTAGAGAAAGTACCTATGGCACCTGCACTGAAAGTCGGTGATTCTCCATCACAATCTACAGCCAAATATGCATTGTCGGGTGAGCCGGCAAAGCTAATCGCCTTATTTTCGGACTCAATCTTACCGCTATTTGCTCCTCCAAGCAGGCCACCATTAGCGAATTCCATAGCTACTGCAGCTTCTTTAGCTTCGGTTCCGCTGTTTTCTGCAGTAATATCGAAAAAGGCTAGTGGCGAAGTTGCGAGCTGATAGTTTTCTTCTCCCTCACCAGGAAGATAGGGACCAAAAGCATTCAAAGTAAATTTAACACCTTCAATAGTACCGAAATCTGCAGTTTGCAAAGGACATTTTGCGTCTTCAGATACCGCTTTCAGCTGTGTTTTAGCTGTTCCATTTACGAAGAATGAAAATCCGCTTGATGCGATCTGTTTTTCCTCATAAGAACCGCTTGTGCTTTTAGCGTGATCAGCAGCCGCGGGTGGCAACTTACCACTTACCTTGAATTTCTGACCATCAAATTTGACATAACCAGTACCCATTCCACCTAAAGGTGTGCCACCGGTTCCGCTTAGCGCCCAGATACTTTGATAGAAAAATGCAGTGATGATGCAAATAGTCTGGATTACTTTGCAATTCATTGTTCCTCCTGATAATTTGTGAACACCAGCGAAAAAAAATCCGCTCCCACATAACCACGAATAATATAGCCGTATTATCCTGCAAAAGCATCATTAATTATTAAATTAAATTACACTGTTGATATAAAATTAAACAGCATTGATATGAAAAAGTTTCGTGATACGGGTTAAACCACATAAAATTTGTATTATGATAAGTTTATTTAGAATTCTTCAGGTTCCAGATATCCAATAATTCCAGATGTATACTCTCGGTATGGCAGCAAGTCTCGAAATAATCAAAAACACATTAATTCTGCTTTTCCAACCTTGAAAGAATTATTGATGGTCAGGCAACACAGATTCAAGATCGTTTAACCTAAAAACCGCAGTAGGTGACGATGAAGAACCGTAATATATTGATGCAGAAAGGCTTGAAGTCCTTGAAGGTTTTATCTACTGGTGATAAGACCGAAAGGACTGAATGTCTTTATGCGCAATAGATTACGTGTTATTCGCGTCAATCTACTGGTTTTTAGGTTTAACTAAAAAGATCACTCATTAAGGTAAAAGGAAGTAAATGTGGCTAATGAAGGAGATTATGACTGAAGTTCAAAAATTATCGATTAGAAATATCGATATATTTTTTCCGTGGTTCAACGCATTTGTAAGCAGGTCGGATTACCTTGCCGTTATTCACCAGCTCTTCGATGCGATGAGCACACCAGCCGGCAATTCTTGCAATCGCAAAGAGCGGAGTAAATAATTCTTCTGGAATTCCAAGCATCTCATATACAAACCCGGAATAAAAATCGACATTGGCACTCACCCCCTTGTACATTTTTCTCTGTTCAGCAATTACCCTTGGTGCTAGCCTCTCGATTCTCAAAAGCAACTCAAATTCATTTTTTTTGCCCTTTGATTCAGCTAATTTTTCCACATGCTCTTTGAAAATAACAGCTCTGGGATCGCTGATCGAATAAACTGCATGTCCAATCCCATAAATGAGTCCTGCCCTGTCAAATTCCTGTTTATTCAACAACCTTAATAAATACTGAGCGATCTTTGTATCATCTGTCCAGTCTGTTATATTCTTCTTTATATCGCGAAGCATCTGAACCACCTTGATATTAGCACCACCATGTCGCGGTCCCTTAAGCGAACCAATAGCTGCAGCAATAGCAGAATAGGTATCAGTACCTGATGAAGTGACAACGTGCGTTGTAAAGGATGAATTATTTCCCCCTCCATGCTCTGCATGTAAAACCAGGGCCATATCAAGCAATTCCGCTTCGAGACGGGTAAATTTATTATCCGGTCGAAGCATATGAAGAATATTCTCGGCTGTACTTAACTTGGGATCAGGAGAATGTATTATCAGGCTTTTATTGCCATGATAATGCGCATACGCCTGATAACCGTAAACTGCCAGAAGTGGAAATTTTGCAATCAGTTGCAGGCTCTGCCGAAGAACATTTGGAATCGATGTGTCATCAGGATTATCATCAAAACAATAAAGAAGCAAAACACAGCGTGCAAGAACATTCATCATATCCTTGCTTGGTGCATTCAGAATCGTGTCCCGGATAAAGTTTTCAGGAAGCTTTCGGTATCCTGCCAAAACCTCTTCGAATTCCCGAAGTTGATCTTTTTGGGGCAAATTTCCTAACAGAAGCAAATAGCAAGTTTCCTCAAACCCAAAACGTCCATCTTTCTTAAATCCTTCTATAAGATCATTAATATCAATGCCTCTATAAAGCAACTTGCCAGGAACCGGTATCATTTCACCTTCATCGATAATATATGAGTGCACCTCACCAATTCTTGTCAGCCCAGCCATTACACCTCTTCCACTAATATCACGAAGTCCTCTTTTTACTTCATACTTAGTGTATAACTCCGGGTTAACCTCATTGCATTCCCTTAAGATAGTGCCCCATTTTTTGATGATTTCATTCTCCATAGCTTTTGATCTAGTTCCGATTTCATCTGATGTGATTTTTAGTTTTCCTTTTCCTAAATTTTTCAGTTTCTCTTTTAAATATGGAAAATGTTTAATGAGTACGCAATCGTTTAATTTGATTCTTTTATTTTTCGTTCATTTCTCTTACTTTGAAATCGATTCTATTTTTAATATGATGAATAAGTAACTCTTTTTTAACACTTTACTTAATTAAGAGTCATTTTAATTATATTTTTCTGTAAATCTGAAATTAAAATTCCATATTTTCATATTTCCTTAAGGCTTGATCCGAATACTGTTTATCAATATTTATACTATTGCTATTTGCTTTTTTAGTTTATCACAACTTATTAGTAACCATTTGTTTTGAGTAGCTTTTGGAGGCCTAATTGCACACATTAATTTTTGGGATCCGGTAGAATTCATGATTTATTTAAAAAGTTTTAATCATTTGATTAAATCTATTGACTAATCCATTTGATTAATTTATAATTATATCAAAAAGGTTAATAAAGGATGTGTATGGAAAGAATCGCCAGTTCAAAAAACAATTCTAAAATTGATAATGCTTCAACTGAACAAAAAATCAAGGAAGCTGCCCGAAAACTTTTCACCAGCAAAGGGTATGCAGCAGTAACCACACGAGATATCGCTGTTGAAGCCGGGATTAACCAGGCACTGCTTCATTATTATTTTCGAAGTAAAGAAAAACTGTTTGAAATTATCATGCTGGAAAATCTCAGTCTTTTCATTGCTGGAGTTTCCTCAGTCCTCAACAATGAACAGACCACTATAGAACAAAAGATTGAAGATCTGGTCACTACCTATATTGACAAATTATCACAAGAGCCTGATCTGCCTCTTTTTATTGTTAATTATGTCAAATCTAATCCTGATGAGTTCATCAAAAAAGCTGGTATTGAAACATTAATCAAAAAGTCATTCTTCCTTAAACAATTTATGGCATCTGACTACCTCAAACAATTACATTCGCTTAACCCCTTACATCTTGTCATAAATGTGATTGGACTTACTGTAGCACCATTCCTGATGGCTCCTGTATTAAAGAAAGTCGTTAAACTCGATCAGCAGCATTTCATTGCATTGCTGCAGGAACGTAAAACATTAATACCGCAATGGATTATATCTATGGTGAAGAAGGGACCTAAATAAATGGAATTAAAACTCATTCTAATCGTAAATCTATTATTCATTGCTGTTCCATCAGCATACTCTCAACTCACTTTGGAGACTTGCTGGAAAAAGGCATCTGAGCACTATCCTCTTTCTGCCAAATTGCCACTAATCATAAACAACGGGCGCATAGATAATTCTAATGCTAATCTTCGATATCTTCCACAGGCAAGTGTCTCTGCAAAGAGTTCCGCTCAAACAGAAGTGATGCAGATTCCTTTTAGTATTCCCGGCATAAAAGAAATCAGCAAATTTCAGTATTCTGGTGCTATTGAAATAAATCAAATGATATGGGATGGTGGAGTCACACGCTCACAGAAACGAATCTCAGCAGCATCTTTTCAAGTAGATAAGAGCAAACTTGCTGTAGACTTATATACCCTCAATGAGCGCATCAACAAACTGTTTTTCGGCATATTATTGACTGAAGAGCAACTGAAACAAAACGCGATTTTTCAGGAGGAGCTTCAGACAAACTACAAGCGTTATTTATCTTTAATGCAGAATGGGTTAGCCAATCAGGCAGATCTGGATCTGATCAAAGTAGAGCAGTTGAATGCTGATCAAAGCAAAACGGAACTCTTTGTTGCACTGTGCACCTATCGTGAATCTCTCTCTGAAATGATTGGCGAACCAATTACTGATAATGTAATTCTTTTCAAACCTGACTATAACAGCCTGATCATTGATTACCAAAATGTACTGCGTCCGGAAATCGCGCTTTTTGAAGCGCAAATTAATTTACTTTTAAATCAGAAAAGTGCAATTACTTCAGGTGTTTTACCCAAAGTAAGCCTGTTCGGCCAGGGCCTTTTGGGTCGTCCTGGTATAAACCAGTTTGATAATGATTTTTCTAACTGGCTGGTAGGAGGTATTAGGCTGTCCTGGGATCTTGGTGGATTGTATTCTTTAAAAAACAATTATTCAAAGATAGAGAATAATATCGGACTTCTCCAAAAGGAGAAGGAAGCATTTCTTTTTAACACTAAACTCCAGACGATACAGCAAAAAAATGAAATCGCCAAATACCGGGAACTTATTAAAACTGATGATGAAATCATTGCACTTCGTAACAATGTAAAAAAGGCCTCTGAGGCCAGAGTGGAGAATGGAACAATAAGTGTAACTGATCTGATAAAAGATATAAATGCTGTAAATTTAGCGATTCAGAAAAAATCGCTTCACGAAATACAACTACTGATATCGATATATAACCTTAAAAATACAATAAACAATCAGGGGCGGTTATGATACGCTTGCGAAATGTTCTGATAGGATTTGGTTCCACCATTCTTTTGGTCTCATGCAACAGCAACAAAAATGATTTCGATGCATCAGGAGTCTTTGAAGCAACTGAAGTGATCGTGTCATCCGAATGTTCCGGAAAAATTCTTTCCTTTTCTGTCCAGGAAGGACAGGAAATAAAAGCTGGTGAGATGGTTGGATTCATAGATACCGTACAGCTTTATTTGCGGAAAATGCAGTTGATTGCAAATGTTAAAGCAGTACAGAGTAAACGGCCGGATATTAATACCCAGATCGCCGCAATTACCGAACAGATTTCTGCAGCCAAAGTAGAAAAAAACAGAATAGAAAGTCTGCTTAAAGCAAATGCTGCAAACAAGAAACAACTTGATGATATCAATGCGCAGATTGCTGTTCTTACCAGGCAGCTCGAGGCCCAAAAATCTGCGCTCTCTATCACCAATAAAGGTATTAATGAAGAAAGCTCAGTTCTAGAGATCCAAATTGCCCAAGTCGAAGATCTACTCCAAAAATGCCATATTATCAATCCTATCAGCGGTACTGTGCTGGCAAAATATGCTCAACAGGGTGAAATAACCGCATCCGGTAAAGCGCTCTATAAAATCGCAGATACAAAAAATATGATCCTTCGTGCCTACATAACTTCCGGACAATTAACACAAATGAAACTGGGTCAGGAGGTAAAGGTTAAGGCCGATTATGGGGATAAAGGATATAGAGACTATCAGGGAACAATATCATGGATATCAAACAAGTCAGAATTTACTCCTAAAACAATTCAGACACGGGATGAACGGGCAAACCTGGTTTATGCAGTAAAGGTGATTGTTCCCAATGATGGATACATCAAGATCGGAATGTATGGTGCAATAGAGATCGAGGAAAAATGAAGGCAGTTACTGCAGATTCTCTGTGTAAATCTTACGGCAATGTTCACGCCGTTCGATCGGTAAGTTTTGAAGCACAACACGGTGAGCTCTTCGGGATTATCGGTGCTGACGGTGCTGGAAAAACTACGCTGTTTCGGCTGCTTGTAACACTACTGGTACCCACCAGTGGAACTGCATCAGTGAATGGATATGATATTGTCAATCAAATCGAACAGATCCGCAAAAAGATAGGCTATATGCCCGGCCGTTTTTCACTTTACCAGGACCTTACTGTTGAGGAAAATCTGCAAATCTTTGCAACTGTTTTTGGTACCACTGTCAAAGAAAACTACTATCTGGTCAAAGATATTTATCAGCACCTTGAACCTTTCAAAAAACGTCCTGCCGGAAAGCTTAGCGGTGGTATGAAACAGAAGCTTGCCTTATGTTGCGCTTTGATACATAAACCGACTGTGCTTTTTCTTGATGAACCCACTACTGGTGTTGACCCTGTTTCCAGAAAAGAGTTTTGGGAAATGTTGAAGCGGCTTAAGAACCAGGGGATAAGCATCTTGGTTTCAACCCCGTATATGGATGAAGCAGGAATGTGCGATCGTATCGCGTTCATGCAAAACGGACGTCTTCTTAAAATTGATTCACCTTCGAATATTATCCATGGGTTTACAAAACCATTGTGGGCAGTACGTGCAGACAGAATGTCACAACTGCTCTCTGACTTGCGAAAGATACCTGGGATAAAAACATGCTTTGCCTTCGGTGACACTCATCATGTTACTGTTGACAAGAGCGTATTATCGGAAAACGATCTGATTAATATTTTAGTCAGCAAGGGCCACTTCGGGGTTGGGGTAACAGCAATAGAAGCTGGCATTGAGGATTGTTTTATGGACATTTCAACAGGTAATATTTGCAATGAATGTAATTGAAGTAGATAACCTCACAAAAAAGTTCGGTAATTTCACAGCCGTTGATCATATTTCTTTCTCAGTGCCTAAGGGTGAAATTTTCGGTTTTCTTGGCGCTAATGGAGCAGGAAAAACGACTGCGATGCGGATGCTTTGCGGATTGAGTAAACCCACTTCAGGAAAAGGAACTGTAGCAGGTTACGACATAGCCCGGGAACCTGAAAAAATCAAATCCCGGATCGGTTATATGAGTCAGAAATTCTCAATGTACGAAGACCTTAAAGTATGGGAAAATATTCGGCTTTTTGCAGGCATTTATGGCATACCAGAGAAAGAGATTGCTCCTCGAACAGATGCCTTGTTAAGAAATCTTGGCTTTGAAAAGAAAAGGGATGTTTTTGTTAAAGACCTCCCTCTTGGATGGAAACAGAAACTTTCCTTTTCTGCTGCGATTTTTCATGAGCCATCCATAGTGTTTCTCGATGAACCTACCGGTGGTGTTGATCCTTCGACACGTCGGCAGTTCTGGGAATTGATTTATCAGGCGGCCGATCGCGGTATTACCGTTTTTGTGACTACCCATTATATGGATGAAGCTGAGTACTGTAACAGGGTGTCAATCATGGTTGATGGAAAAATTGAGGCGTTGGACACCCCAAGAAACCTGAAGGCTCAGTTTGGAGCTTCATCAATGGATGATGTTTTTTTCCTACTTGCAAGAAAAGCACAGCGAAAGACAGAGTAGCATGAATCAATTCCTGATTTTCATTAAAAAAGAATTTTATCATATCTTCCGTGACAAGCTCACACTTTGGATACTGCTGGGTTTACCTGTACTCATGCTTTCACTTTTTGGTTTTGCCATAACCACTGAAGTAAAAAATACCAGGATGGCGGTTTATGATCCATCAAGAGATGCCGCCACAAGTGCAATTATCAATAAATTGAGTGCAAACGATTATTTTATTTTCGAACGGTTTCTGGAAAGCCCTCATGAAATAGAGACCGTTTTCAAAACCGGAGAAATCGGACTTGTAGTAGTGTTCAGTGAGAATTTTTATGAAAATATGCTTCATACCGGTGATGCCAAAGTGCAGCTTATTACCGATGGTACCGACCCCAATACCGCTATAACATTGACTAATTATGCCACCAGCATAATCAGAGCATACTATCAGGAACTCGCAAATTCCAATTATGTTCCTTTTCAAATTGTCCCTGAGGCCAAGCTGCTTTACAATCCTCAGATGAA
>CAYYNL010000083.1:0-19675 GCA_964472925.1 uncultured Fibrobacter sp.
TCTTATCACCAGTAGATAAAACCTTCAAGGACTTCAAGCCTTTCTGCATCAATATATTACGGTTCTTCATCGTCACCTACTGCGGCTTTTAGGTTTAAGCTACCATCCAACGGGAGTAAACAAACTGATAAAAAGAATACAGATGGGGCTTAGAAATTCAAAAGGTTCACAGAGTAATTTATTGGATCTTATTTAGAAAAAATGGGATGATAGTGCTTATATTAATGAAATAATCAGTTCAAACCTTCATAAACAAGGTTAAAAAACAGAAGAATGCATGGAGGTAAGATGTCATCAGATTCGATGGATAATGAAAACACCGGCATTTCACGGCGTGATTTCCTTAAATTCTGTTCAACGGTAGCTATCGCAATTGGATTGGGTCCTTCAGGGGGCTCGAAAGTTTTTGCTGCACTCACATCCAATAGCCGTCCCATTGTACTATGGTTACATTTCGCAGAATGCACCGGGTGTACTGAATCATTTTTACGTGCAACCAGTCCTTATACCGATGAACTTCTTCTGGATAAGATCTCGGTTGATTACCATGAGACGCTGATGGCTGGAACAGGTAAAACAGTACATGACATTCTGATTGAAACCGCGAATAAAAACAAAGGAAACTTTATCTGCGTGGTGGAAGGGGCCATTCCCACAAAAGATAATGGCATTTATGGTATGATCAATGGGAAAACAATGTTAAGTATCGCTGAAGAGATATGTCCAAAAGCCAAATGTATTATCGCAATTGGCACCTGCTCATCTTTTGGTGGTATTGCTGCAGCAAAGCCAAATCCCACAGGTTCCAAAAATATAATTGCTGCTTTGAAACATATTGATCTTCCACCGGTGGTTAACGTATCTGGTTGTCCACCCAATCCTGTTTCTTTTGTGGGAGTTATCGCCTATTACCTGCTTAACGGAAGACTTCCGGCAACCGATGAGTATCTCAGGCCACAATTTGCCTATGGTGAATATATTCACGATACCTGTCCGTTCAACCAATATAGGGAAGGTGCGGCTGCTGATGCTATTCAAAGATGTCTGATTAATCAGGGGTGTAAAGGACCCAACACCTGTAACAATTGCACTTCGGTCAAATTTAACAATGAAACCAGTTTTCCGATGAAAGCCGGCCATGTCTGTATAGGTTGCAGTGATCCGGATTTCTGGGATATCAATACACCGTTCTGGGGAAAGAATGCCGATGATGTCTATGATCAGTTTCCAGGTCCGGAGATAGTTTTCGAAAAGAAAGTTGATCCTATTTCAGCCAAACCACGGGTAAACCGCAAGCTTCACAGAAAGCAATTAGTTACTCCTGCGGAAGCTTTCGATCTTAGGGGTCGCAAGGTTTCCAGAAACGACATCTCACATCATAATAAACAGGGTACAAATCAGTTGCTTATAGAAAAAGACGGCAATTTCATCAGGAAAATTCTTAAGGTCAGGTAAAAAAACTCAAATAACAGGAAGCCTGTTTTTTAAATAAGGAAATAACTAATGGCGCGCATAACAATAGATCCGATAACCCGCATTGAAGGTCACCTGAAAATAGAGGTTGAAGTTACAGATAATAAAGTTACAGATGCATGGAGCTCCGGAACATTGTTCAGGGGTATCGAGACCATCCTTAAAGGAAGAGATCCCAACGATGCCTGGCTGTTTGCACAAAGAGTGTGCGGTGTATGCACCTATGTTCACGGAGATGCTTCGGTACGCAGTGTGGAGAATGCCCTTGGTATCTCGATTCCAGCAAATGCCAGAATTGTAAGAAATCTTCTGATGGGATCTCAATTTGTGCATGATCATCTGATACAATTCTATCTTTTGCATGGCCTTGATTGGTTAGATATTGTGAGTGCATTGAACGCTGATCCGCAAAAAACCTCAGAGCTTGCCCAGACAGTCACCCCTGGGGCTCCTTCAATTGATTTTGCAGCAACAAAATCGCGGCTTCAGAATTTTGTAAACAGCGGTCAGTTAGGAATATTCAATGGCGGTTATTGGGGCCACAGTGCCTATCTTCTTACACCTGAAGAGAATTTACTGATAGCCGCTCATTATCTTTATGTATTGCGTCAGCAGTTAATTGCAGCAGAGATGCAGGCCATTTTTGGAGCCAAAAACCCCCATGTGCAGAGCCTGCGGGTGGGTGGTGTTACCTGTAAATATGATATCAATTCCGAGCGCATCTCCAGATTCCGCACCTTACTTTCACAGATGCGTACCATCGTCGATAAAATCTACATCCCCGATGTTGAGTACATTGCAAAGAAGTATAGCTTTTGGAAAGAAATTGGAGGATTTAAAAACTACTTGTGTTATGGAGGGTTTCCTCTAAATGATTCGGGCTCCTCTTTTCTGTTTCCAGGAGGATATATCCTGAACAAGTCAATTACTGTCAATAATCTGGATCTGTCGGAAATTACCGAACATGTCAACCATAGCTGGTATAGCGGTTCAGCCCTGCATCCATCAAGCGGTAAGACCGATCCTGCCTACGATCAGTATTTAACAGACAGCAAATACTCGTGGCTGAAGGCTCCGCGTTACGATAGTAATCCAATGGAAGTTGGCCCCCTCGCCAGAATTCTTATTGCTTATTACAGAAACGATTCAAAAGTTAAACAGTTAGTCGATTCATTTTTATCTGATACCGGGCTTAATGCAGCCGATCTTCATTCTACCCTTGGCCGTACTGCCGCAAGAGCGTTGGAAACAAAAATAATAGCAGATGCAATGAATTCCTGGTTAAATGACCTTAATCCCGATGGTGAAATACTTGCGGAATCCTCAATTCCTTCCACCGGTCAGAAAAAAGGATATGGATTAGCCGAAGCCCCACGTGGAGCTTTAGGTCACTGGATAGATATTCAGGATGGTAAAATCAATAACTATCAGATGGTGGTGCCATCAACCTGGAATCTTGGTCCCAGAGATAATAATGATGTACGGGGACCTGTGGAACAGGCTCTTATTGGCACACCAGTAGAAGATCCTTCAAGACCTATAGAGATCCTGAGAATTGTCCATTCCTTCGATCCCTGCCTGGCCTGCGCCGTGCATGTTCTGGATCTGAAAAAGAACAGCTCCTGCATCGTCAAAGTCTCCTGAAAATGCCAAAAAAAAGGATCCTGGTTTTAGGGGTTGGTAACATCCTCATGTCCGATGAGGGTGCGGGAGTATATGCTATAAGAAAGCTGGAAGAAACGTATCGCTTTTCCGATAATGTGACACTTCTGGACGGAGGCACTCTGGGAATGAAGCTTTTGCATTCAATAAGCTGTGCCGATCATTTGATAATAGCAGATACGGCGATCAGAGGATTGGCTCCAGGTACAGTATCGCGATTAACAATCAATGATATTGGCCTCAGCACCTCTCCCAAGAATTCCATGCACCAGTTAAGTTTTGCTGAAACACTGGCCTTAGCCGAGATGATGGAAATTCTTCCTTATACGGTGATAATTTCCATCGAACCAGCTGATATAAAGACGATGAACACCAATTGTTCTAAGGAGATTTGGGAAGGATTAAATGTGATGTGTTCATTTGTTTTGGATGAAGTTGCAGCTGCTGGGGGGAAGTATTGGAGAGTTGGTATTGACGGTTGTTAGAAGGGGCTCAAAACTCCAGCATCTCCGCCGGAAGACTCTTCCTGCAATTAACCCCCATTTTCCTGAACTCCTCAATTCTCCGTATGATATTTCCCTTGCCTTGAGATAACTGGTTCATGGCCAGATCACACTTTTCTGAGGCCTTATTGATTGCACTTTGTACCTCCAACAGTGTGTCCACAAACCCGGCAAACTTATCATACAGATCGGCTGCTTTACGGGCGATCTCCTGGGAATTGCGGTTCTGGTACTCGCTTTTCCATAAATTCTGAATGGTACGAAGAGTAACAAGCAGTGTCGATGGTGAAACCATTATGATTCTCTTGCGATAGGCATATTCAAAAATAGATGGGTCTTTACGGATTGCAGCCACAAAAGCCGCCTCCAGAGGCATAAACATTAACACATAATCAAGTGTCTTCAGATCCGAAAGTGAATCATAAGATTTTGCGCTTAACTGATCAATATGATTTCGCACCGAAGAAAGATGCGCCTCAAGAAACTCTTCCCTGCTCTGTTCCTTCTCAGCATTTACCATCGATTCGTAAGCGGTAAGTGTTACCTTGGAATCAATGACAATATCCCTTTCACCTGGAATATGTACAATCACATCCGGAATCTGCCGCTTGCCATCATTATCCGACATACTCACCTGAGTGTCAAATTCAACCCCTTTTTTCAGTCCTGATAACTCCAGCGCCCGCTCCAGAATCATCTCCCCCCAGTTCCCCTGTGTCTTGTTCTCGCCCTTAAGGGCACGGGTAAGATTCTGTGCTTCCTTGTTAACCTGCTGATTGAGATCCGTAAGTACTTTTATCTGTTCAAAAAGACTTTGCCGTTCCCTAGTATCATTGGTATAAACATCCTCAACCCTCTTTCTAAAATCAAACAACTGGTCTCTTAAAGGGTTAAGCATCAGGTCGAGGCAGTTTTTATTCTGCTCAGAAAACTTTCTGCTGTTCTCTTCAAATATCGATGAAGCCAGATTCATGAATTCATTTTTCAGTTGTTCTCTGGCATTTTCTATCAATTGCAGCTTTTCTGCAGTTTGTTTGCGCTCCATCTCCAATTGCGTCTGTAATTGCAAGATTTTCCCATGATCATCTCTATTGATCCTGATAGATTCATTCAATTTTGTAATACTGGAATCCAGTGCAACCTTAAGTTCACCGATTCTATCCTTCTGTGCCTGTAACTGACTTTCTAATCCTGCAATCTGATTCTGAGCAGAATTCAAATTGCTCTGCAATAACTCTTTCTCTTTTTGTAAGCCAACATTTTGCGCCTCAAACTGCTCGCATCTTTCTTTAAGAACCCTGATTTCGTTGCTTAAAGAAGTTCTGCCACGAATTCGCCCGATAATTATTATCAGTGGTATAGATAAAAGAGCAATTCCTGAAAAAAATCCCGCAATAAAAGTCAGACTTTCACCAGACATCGCCACCTCTTCTTTTACTTTGTTTTTGTAATATAGACATAGCCTGCATGATTATGCGATTAAAAAGAGAGCTGTTTTTATTGATTCAACTATTCAATTACTCAAGCTATTCAGCTTTTTTTAGCTGTTCTGTCTTAAATTTTCCTCACACCCGGTTTACTTCTTTCCTCCAGTCTCTCTACTTTCTTTTCCAGCTCATCAACTCTTTTACGTAACAGATCCATATTACTTTCGATCTGGTCGCTACTACTCACTTTCCCGCTATATCTCTTTCCTATACTCAGGATGCCATTGTTATCATTCCTTGCCATGGATAAACTTGCCAGAAGATGAATCGATATGATTGTCACCAGAAGAAATAAGGTGCGCTGCATATACACTCCGTTTTTGTTGAATTTTATTATCGGTTTTCAACTGTTTACGGGAAGCATCCTGCTTTTATTTGCATAAATTTAACATAATTCGCAAGATTATTTCTTGTGAAACTCATAGAGCGCTTAAAATCAGCGGTCTTTAAGTTTTGATCACCCTCCGCAGTGCTACGGAAATTGAATTGACTCACACCAGACAATCATTTTGGTTTATGTTTAACCTAGATTATTTACTTACTGCCCGGTATCTTCTGATCTCCACCTGAAAAGCAGATAAGATACCCCAAAAGTCGAAATACCACATATTACAGCTAATAAAATGCTTCCAAGAAAATAGTAAACTGCGGTATGTATCAACCCTCCACTGAAAAAAGAAGAAGGAAATATTCTGCAACAATCAACAATCACCGACACGATCTTTTCCGGGACC
This sequence comes from uncultured Fibrobacter sp., assembly GCA_964472925.1. Taxonomy (GTDB): domain Bacteria; phylum Fibrobacterota; class Chitinivibrionia; order Chitinivibrionales; family Chitinispirillaceae; genus JAAYPC01. The sequence goes on from CAYYNL010000083.1 coordinate 5,860, forward strand.
AAACTTCTGCCTGTAGCTGCACCAGCAGCAAGCCAGAATGGAAGAAGTGGGGCCGAAGAGATACTCACGCCCAAAAGGGCTAAAGGACGGTTCAGCTTGAAAACAAATGTGGCTGCAAGAAGCATAAGGACCTGAAACCCATGAAAAGGAGTGATTGCCAGAAACACTCCTGCAGCTAGTGAAATGGAAGCCTTAAAAGGAGTCGTATTGGCTTTCAATTCGCGTCTGATTAGATTTTTAACATTCTTTGTCAGCCGATTCCATGAAAAACCCCTGGCACCTTCCTCCCTGGGAAAAAAAAGAATACCCATCGATCTGACAATTCCAGCTAAGTCATAGAATATTTTGAAATGAGAAACGATTTTCTTTTCTGAAATATTATTAATGTGAACAGGAACAGTTTTTACTGCCAGATGATTCAATGCAGCAAGAAGAAGCACTTCAAGCTCAAATTCATAACGGTCATGGGTTCTATACTGAAGATTATTTACATATTCCAGCGGATATGCTCTGAATCCACATAAAGGATCTTTTAGTGAAAGACCGGTGCTAAGATAACACCAGAAACGACAGAGCAGATTTCCAAGAGAATAACCCAGCGGATGGTTTCTATAATCAGATCGTTGCCCTGCCCATAATGCCTGAGGGTCTTTGTATATACAATCAATAAAAAGCCTGATATCTTCGGTCAAATGTAAACCGTCTGCGTCGACAGCTATGACATGGGTAAAACCTGATTTAGCGGCAAGATGAAAACCGGCTTTAAGTGCAGCCCCTTTTCCCATGTTTTTGTCAAATTGTATCAGTTGAATGCCATCTGTATTGCAGAGAATCTCAGCTGTACCATCAGTGGACCCATCATCAATAACGATAACAGGTTTATTGTACCTTTTAACAGAACAGATTACCTCTGAGATAGTTTTGGCATCATTATAGACTATGATAATAATCGCGATGGAAATCAATATGGAATTCCTGCAAATCGAAAATTGGTCATCATTATTACTGAAGTACTTCCGTAGTACCGGATTTTTCCCGCCAGTCCACTATTCTTGTTTTTTCTTTTGACGAGCCCCGCATCGATTGAATTGTAGGCAGATTGGAAACCAGAATCGGGAAATTAACCCCGGCAACAGTTCTAAGCTGATTTGCGATTTTTTCAACTGATGCCGGTGTTGTAGCAATATGAATTGCCACCTGATCGGAGGAGGAGTTATTATTTTCGATTACCAGTATATAATCATTTATCTCATCGATTGCATCAAGCGCATTGGTAATAGTTAATGGATAAATGGTTTCGCCCCGGTATTTTATTAATTGAGATGCCCGTCCCAGAATCGGTCCTATACGCAGAGAATTGCGCCCGCAACTGCATGGACTTGTTATCTTAAATGTAATATCACCGGTTCTATACCTTAGTAGCGGTAAACCTTCAACCCCCAGAGGGGTAACCACCAGTTCCCCTGCTTTACCATCAGGAAGTACATTTCCCTGTTCATCGACTATTTCAGTGTAGACCAGTTCCGGGTGAGCATGCCCCCCCTGACAAGCCTCACACTCGCAGTAAGATACCGAGGCTTCTGCGGAAAAATATGAAGAATAAACCTTTACATCCCAGAGTTCCTGAATTGTCTTCCCGATAGAATTAAGCTTCATTTCACTGTCTCTGATACTCTCACCAGTACAGATTACTTTGCGTATAGAACTTTTTGCAGAGTTAACAGGTTTTTTCTGGAAATCCAATGCCAGTTTCTTGAGAAATGATGGCATAGCAATTACTACGGAAGGTTTCAATTGATCGATGTAAAATCTTTGCATATCTGAAGGAAGAACTCCGGTTCGCATCGTATTGCAACCCAGAAGAGTCAAGCCTCTGTAATAAGCCATTGCAGAAAAGCAGTGTCTGTCAAAACTGATCATTATCTGTGTAGCATCTTCACTGCTGATCCCCGCACCATGAAAAGAAAGTGCCTCGTTAAATGCCAGGCGGTCAAGATCATTTGCAGTAAGCGGAAAAATCAGAGGATTACCGGAAGAACCGTTGGTTGTTACGGTCTCAACAATATGTACCTTATTAGCGGCAGTAAATTTTGACAGATTATCCGAGACAATCTGTCGGGTTGTTAACTTAAGTTTCTCGAAATCCCCTATCGATTTAATATCATCGGCTGATACATCCCATAGAGCATTCTTGTAATACGCTGATGATTCCTTAAGGTATTTTACATGATTTCGTAACGCCCGAAGCGTTCTGGCTTCGATCTGATCCAGTGACAAAAATTCCCATGATAATTCCGGTCTGAAATTCAATGATCACCTCTTCCACAAAGATTTCTCTGATCGATTGAGTCATAAAAATACTATGAAATTAAAACGGGTAGGTAATGAATATCAGCCACTAAGAGGGCCAGCGGGGTAAATCTCTGAGGCTTACTACCTTATGATGAGAGATAATTATGTGATCCATAAGAGGTAGCTCAAGCATTTTACCAACTGCAAACAATCTTTCGGTAATCAACCAGTCCGCTTCAGAAGGCGTCAGCCCGCCTCCGGGGTGATTATGCGCGATAATCATTGATGTAGCAGAACAGTGTAAAGCCCGTTCAATAATAAGACGGGGATAAACTGCACATTGGTTCACAGTCCCTTCTGCCACAATCTCCGTGTTTAAAATGTGATTGGAATTGTCCAGGAAAATAGCAGCCACGTACTCATCCCTGCGCTGACCAAAATAAAAACGCAGATACTCCTCAACATCGCGGCGATGAGTAATCAGGTCCTGTTTTTCATATCGCTCTTTCAGACATATCGCCATTATGTCACGTAAAAGGTGAAAAAGGGTTGCACTCCGAATGGAAATTCCACTGACCTTGATCAGTTCATCTCTTGAAGCATTGATAAGTGAACCCAGTGTTTTAAAATGGGTAACCAGACGATGTGCAATCTGTTTGGTATCTTTTCGGGGGATTGCATAGGTTAAAAGAAGCTCTACGATTTCATGTAAAGCCAATGCCTCAACACCTGCATTGATATATCTCTGCAGCAGCCTTGAGCGGTGTCCGTGCAATAAATCTGGAATAGATGAAGACGGATCGGACTGATGGTGCTGATCTTTTTCCGGGAGAGAATGAACTGAATCATCCTGATGCTGCATAGTACTGCCCGGCTATTGGATGTAAAAAATGAAGATCTTCACCGGTATCGCGGTCCTACCGGCTGCCTTTAATCACCTTACCATTCAATAGAAAGACCGGCTACAGTCACACCTGCCCCAACAGTGCAGAATATAATCCGGTCGTTTTTCTGAAGTCCACGTTCAATTTCGGAAAGTGCAATAGGTATGCTGGCACTGGAAGTATTGCCGACTCTATCGATATTCAGGTAAAAACGTTCAAAAGGAACACCACTTTTCTGAGCAGCTGCTTTCAGGATACGCCCGTTAGCCTGATGAGGAACGACCCATCGTACTTCTTCGGGCTTCCAGCCACTTTTTATTATAAGTTCACGAACAACAGATGCAAAACTCTGAGTGGCAAATCTGAAAAGAGCTTTACCATCCAGGCGAAGCCAGGGATCAAATCCGGTGGTGTTGACAGGAACTTCGTATCCTGGATAACTTCTGCGAGCCATATTTATTCCGGCTGGATCGGCAGAAAGCATCTCACTCATTATAGTATGTCCAGGTTTTACACCTGATACAACAGTTGCCCCGGCACCATCGCCAAACAGGAAATAAGTATTTCTGTCCTTTTTGTCCAGAACTCTTGATTGCATTTCAGATGCCACCACCAGCACATTATCAGCTACTCCGGAAAGAACCAGACCTCTGGCAACCGATATTCCATAAAGCCATCCGGAACAAGCCGCATTAAGATCAAAAGCAGGAATCCCTCTTGTGCCAAGTTTATCCTGAAGAATACAGGCAGTTGAGGGCATTACTACATCAGGAGTAGTGGTTGACACAACAATGGCATTGATATCAGAGGGCTTCAGTCCAGACTTTTCGATTGCCTGCACCGATGCTAGGTAAGCCATATCAGAGGGTTTTTCACCCTGTTTTGCCCAGTGTCTTTCGCGAATTCCGGTTACCCCAAAAATGTAATCTTCATCAATATCCAAATGTTCGACCAGAAGTTCACTGTTAGGAACAACTCGTTGAGGCAGATAGGTGCCGATACCCAGAAGGCTCACAGTTCGAATCTGTGGAGTAAGCTTTTGCTTTTCAATAATTGCGATATTCATCTGAGCAGGTTCAGACTCCTTTGCATTAACAGATGGAATAGCACTTATCATTGTTTTATCGGATGTTTCAATCTCAATTAATGGTGAATCAAAAGGTGCAGAGCAATTTTCCTGAAAAAGCAGGTTGATAACAACTCCATCACAGGGTGCTTCAAAATCAAATGTGGATTTTGCGCTCTCAACTTCTGCGAGTGCCTGTCCTTTAACAAATGAATCTCCGGGATTAACGTACCATTTGATAATCGTTGCTTCAGTTTCTGCAGCAGCCTGTGAAGGCAGATACAGCATGGTTCTAAATAACTCTTTACTCACATTCCTCTCCGATCATCGATTCTATTGCGTTCCTTATCCTGCTGTGACTTGGCAAATAAAAAGTTTCAAGTTCCTTGGCGAAAGGCGCTGGAGTATCCGGAGCGCTTATTAATACTGGAGCACTTTTCAGCGAATTAAAACATTCCTTGCAGATAATTGATATGATCCGATCTCCTAAACCAGCAGTATATCCACTCTCCTGCACTACCAGTAGACGTCCGGTCGATCGTACAGATTCGATAATGGGGCCTGGTTCAACAGGGTTTAATATAAATGGATTCCATACCTCTGCGGAATATTTCTGATCGTTAACAACTGAAACCGCGGCTTCCACCATAGCGCCAAATGCAACTATTGTTAATCTGGATCCTTCAGTATACTTTCTTGGTCTATATATTGAATTGAGATTACCATCAAAATCGATATTACCCTGTTTACCCCAGTAAAGCAATTTATGCTCAAAAACTATGCAGGGATTGGGATCATAAAAGCCTGCAACAAGAGCTTCAAAAGTTTCCTGAGGAGTAACCGGGAAAAAAAGCTTCAACCCTGGAAAACGGGACCATAATCCGTCAAATTCGCCCGAATGAAATGCCCCCAAAGTAATTCCCCCGCCCGATGGCATACGCACAAGAACCGGTGCTGGCGAATCAGATCTATAAAACCAAGTTGCAGTGTTCAGTCCCAGTTGAGTGACTGCATCGGTAGCAAAATCGGCAAACTGGAATTCCATTATGGGTCTGGATCCTGTTTGTGATGCACCAAGACAAAATCCGGCAGTGGCAGATTCACACACAGGACTGTCTATCACCCTTCCGGGATATTTTTCATAAAGGCCTTTACAGGTCTTAAATGCCGAACCATATACCCCTACATCCTGCCCAATAATAAAAGCATTGTTGTTTTCTGAAAGCAGATAATCCAGAGCAGACTGAATTGCGTTCAAATTTCTTGCATTAGATACTCTGAATGGTTTCACCCACTCTATATTTCGCTCAGCATAAACTTTCATAGATGTGGTATGAGGATCAGGACGTTTATACTGGAGGGCCTCACGAATTTGATTGTTTACGGTATCGGTAATTTGTTGTTCAAATTGACATATATCATCTTCAGGAAAGCCACAGTCATAAAGAGCAGAGCGTGCTTTAATTAAGGGGTCGTTTTCCCGCCATTTGCTAAGAAGATCCTTGGGGACATATTCTGCCTTATCATAAACCGCATGTCCTTCCAATCGCAAAGTCATACACTCAATAAGCTTTGGATACTGATCCTCATTCATTTCCTCCAAAGCATCACAGACCGCATTATACACTTCCCAGACATCGGTGCCATCAATAGTCTTCCCCTTAATACCATATCCAACAGCACGATCCGAAAGTCTTCTGCAGTTATACTGGTTTTTTACCGGAGTCGAATATGCATAATAATTGTTTTCCACAATAAAAAGAACTGGTACCTTCAGAACAGAAGCCAGGTTCAGTGATTCATGGAAATCGCCGGTGCTGCTGCCCCCATCACCAATTGTAGTCAACCCAAACACCTCTTCACCAGCTTTGCGAGCAGCCCAGGTACCCCCGACTGCAGTAGAGAGCATACTTCCTAAATGACTCATAAAAGGAAAACGGCGCATCTTCGGGTCACCATGATGCACATTGCCTTCTTTACCGCCTGTGGGGCTCTTTTCATTTGCCAGATACTGACATATCATAGACAGGGATGATGCACCTGCTGCCAGATGAGCGCCAAAATCACGGTGCCCCAATGCTAAAACATCTTTACCAGGACGAAACGGAAGAGTCATTCCAACCGTAGTTGCTTCATTCCCTATACTGATTATGACTGTTCCCTTAATGTAGCCCTTGCTGAAAAGTTCCTTGAATTTCTCCTCAAGCTGCCTGGAAAGAAACATGTAATAATATGCTACTGGGAAAAACTGCTCTTTGGACATTCGTTGAGGATACCGTATTGCCTGTTTTTCAATACCCTCATCGATAAGATACCTGTTATTAATGGTGATGATAAAAACCTCCTGTCCCGACCCTGCCAAAATAAACGGCAAAGCATATAAAATAAGTGTTTTGTGTTTAACTGGCCAAGACAATTTATCTGCCCAAACTCAGTCTCCTGATCCCTGAATCCCCCCTGGATAAACAATTATGTAAATTTGTAGACAAAAAGCCCCAGACTTCTCCAGAAGAACCATTTGAAACAGAATTATGACTCAAACAGAGTTCTTATAACATCCATATCATTATCTGAAGTTTTACACTTCGGCTTTGAATCAATTCCAGTTTCGGATAAACTAAATTTGTAGATTTAAGACCAAACATGTTTTATATTAAAGAAGTTTGACGTTTCATATCACAGTTACTATTTTGTACACCTTATCGAAATGTTCTTATTAGAGAAAATATTTAGAGAACTTATAAATTTTTAAGGAGAACACCTGATGCAACGGCATAAATCGGTAGAAAAACGTGCTCGTACCAACAAAAAAGCCAATGTGATAAATCGCATAGGCCGTTCAAAGATTAAAACCGCTATCAAACATGTTCAGCAATCAAAAGACAAAGAAAGTGCTCAGGAAGCTTTGAATGCAGCAGTTTCTATTCTGGACAAAAGTGTTAAAAGCGGACTTATTCATCAAAATAAGGCAGCTAACAAAAAGTCAAAGTTATATAAAATCGTTAACGCACTTCAAAAATAAATCCACTGAATCCACAACAGTCCTTCAGATAAACGAAGGGCTGTTATCTTTTTCCTCCTATTTTTTTGATCTTCCTTTTTTTTTCTGCAATGATATATAATTAAATAATAATAAATTACGTTGTATTTAAATTTCCTGACACAAGTATTTCTGTCAGGCGCAGAAGCAGAGGATATCTCTATTTATTAAACATCATCACAAAGGCAGAAAAATAAAACTGTGAGCGCCTCATTTTCCGCTTTGAAAATAAAGCTTTTCTGGTTTTTACTTCTTGCTGTTTGTTCAGGAGCATATCCTGCTACATCTCTATTCTGGGCCGACCAGATCAATTCTGCACTTAATCAAAAAGAATCTTTTTTTAATTCTCTGGCTCTCTCTTTGGACAGTACAGCAATACAAAACTGGGATGTCAACAGAAAATTAACCGTTCTGGAAGCGCTGGACTATTCCCCATCGCTTGATGATCCCTGGTATCACCTCACCCGAGGGCTGATCGATGGATCCTTATCAGATACTAGCCAGACTGCTTTCTTTAACAGAGCACTTTTTCTGGCTCAGAATGATCCAGGCACTGTATGGCTGCTTTTTTTTGAACTGCAACATAACAAATTCTACTCCTGGGCTGATAAGTGTCTCGAACAACTTCAAAAACTGATGCTTCAAGCAGGAGCTTCAAGCTGTAAATTGATCGCCAGTCAACTACTTTATATTGGAATAAGACAGGAAAAAAAAGATAAAGCAGATGCACTGAGAATTTATGATTGGGCTAAAAAATTTGATCCAGACCAGAGCGTATTTTCAAAAAGAATTGCATGGAACCACTTTCCATTCGATCTATCCTCTTTCATTCAGGAATATAAGAGTATTCTATATCAATTGAAAAACTCCTGGAATGCTCAGTTACAAGTGGTCACAAATATATATGAGTGGCTTCGAGTTTTTTTGATGCTTGTTATACTTACTCCACTTTTGATCTTGACATTTAAATATATTCACTACTCACTACATCAAATTTCAGACATTCTTCCTTACAGTGTACCCCTTTTTCTCAGAGCACCACTGGTAACCTTAACCTATTTTTCAACAGCTCTGCTAAACTTATATGTTCTGTTATGGTCAAGTGCGTTTCTTATATGGAAACATCTCTCTCACCATGAGAAAAAACTTCTGAGCATCTCTTTGGTGTTGATGGTATTCTCACCATTAGACAGCTACATAAGAAGTGCACTTTATCTGGCTGCTGATCCTTCAGGGCCTCTAAAATCCTTCTCACGTGCAGTGAATGAAGGATATTCTGAAGATCATTATAAAGCTATACTGGCCAGAACTTCCAAGGATGAAAAGGATTATCTGGCAGCACTTTCCGCTTCTATATACGAATTAAAAAACCACGATTTTGCCTCTGCCACAATCAACATTAGAAATGTTCAATCTCTGCCAAATGATGATCCTGTTTTTCTGATTACTGCCGGAAATCTTCACTATTTGAAAAATGATATCGAAAAAGCAGAGCTTTTTTATCGCCAGATCTTAAAAAATGACAAGAAAAATGCAGAGGCATTATTCAATTTAGCCCAATGTCAGCTTCGAAAACTTAAAACAATAACCGCAACCGAATATATAAGTGATGCTGCCAATATAAAACCGAATCTGGTTAATTCGTTCATTCATAGTAACGAAAAATTCTTTTCCAGAAACTGGCCTCCATTGCGTCAGATCATGTTTTCAGATCTATCACCAAAGTTTTTCTGGACCAGATATTTTCCAGATTATACACTGAAAAGTAAAAACGCATCAGTACTATGGAATCCAAAGTTTTTTGCTATTCCTCCCCTGATATCTGTAATCATTTTTTTAGTTTTATTTATGATACTGGTGATATTATTTCGAGATTCTCATGACCAGAAAAAACCAAAAAAATTATTTGAGTGCAGGTTTTGTGGAAGAATTATATGCCGTAAATGCAAATCTGGAACATTATGTCAATCCTGCTATGAAGCAACGCAATTTATGAGCAATGAAAAATCTCTGGAAAAAATGAGAAAAATCATCTCTGCCCAGACAAAAAAGATTAATCTGGTCAAGTGTGCGATTGTCGGAATAGTCTTTCCCGGCGCAGATAAGCTTTTAGGATCGGAAATTTCGATATGGAAAGTTCTTTTAAACTTGCTGGCATCCTCAGCGGTTTATGCTACTTATAAATCAGTGTTCAGTTCGATGTCTGTTTCCTGTTCAGAACCACTCCTTTTAGTGATTCTTTTACTGGTTTTACCAATTATTTATAATATATACTTCATAATAAAAAGTATAAAAGAAACAATTCAAGGCTTTAGAGAATCTCAAAATGCGACCTAATCCTTACAAGGAGATCATGTGGTCTTAAGCGGTACCCTAAGAGAGTTTATTCTGGCAGATGTTTTCCAGCTTCTTACTCAGCAGAAAATAACCGGAAAACTCATCCTAAATAGCGGTAAGAATGAAGGATTTGTAATATTTAAGAACGGGCAGATAATCTATGCCGAAAAAGACACTGAAAAGCTCTCAGAAAAAACATTAAATTACCTTAAAAGGTTTTCAAAAAAGCCACTTGACTCCATTAACGAAACCATTTCATCTCTGAATAGCGATATCCATGCGCTTACATTTGAACTGACAAAAAAAGGATTTTTGACCCAAGAAGAGATGTCCTCTATGGCAGAATCGGTAATTGAGGATATTTGCTGCAGCCTCTTTTTATGGAAAACAGGTACCTATCGCTTTGCATCTCTTCGTACCGTTGAAGAGTTCACACTTCTGAATCTTACCTTTCCTGTTGAAAATATCATCATGGAAGCAATGCGAAGAACCGATGAATGGTATCGAATGCAGGAATTTGTTAAAATTGACACTGTATTCGTACGCAATTCCAAAGAATTCGTTGTTAATAATTTCACTTCGGTTCCTTTTAAAGAGCCTCAGAACTATATCTTAAATTATGTCGATGGAACATCACCTGTAAGTGAAATCATAAAAGACTGCTGTTTATCTGAATACAAAGTCTATGAGACGCTTTATAATCTATGTTTGAACAATACCATTGTTCCACTTTCTGACCAATACACCCGCTCTGTGAAAGCAGCGCTGGAGCACAAAAAACGTGAACGCTCTATATCCCCGTTCTCATCGTTGATTTCAATTGCAGCAGTTACCTGCACAATAACCCTGCTTGTTTTTACCTTGTCACTACTCATAAATAAAGTGTTACTTTCAAAGACATTGAATGAATATCATAAATTTAATACTGAAATCAAAAGTTCCGTTTTACAGCAGAATGTATCAATCGCAGACCTTTATTACCGTACATTTTTTGGCAAAAAGGCTGATAAGATTGAGCTGCTCTCCTCTTTCAAACTAATTTCTAAAAAGGATATACTAAATCTGAAATCTGAAGAGATACTCACATCTGAAAACAAGAATAAAAAATGAGTAGCAAAACAGGAGATCAAAAATGTAGCCTTTAACCTAAGCAGTATCTTGCATATACCTGATAATCAGAACTATATTAAGTTAGAATATTTGCATTTTGTTATAAATTACACCGGAACTAATTCGGCCATCTATTAAACAGAAGGACGATTTCATGGCATCAATAAATTATGCAGCGAGGGAAATCAGTGTTAAAGTCGTCTATTACGGCCCTGGTTTGAGCGGTAAAACTACCAACCTTCAGGTTATACACCGAAAAGTACCACCAGAATACAAAAGTGACATGGTTTCCTTGGCTACCGAAACCGATCGCACACTGTTTTTTGACTTTCTTCCTTTGGATTTAGGAAAAATTAAAGGTTTTGCTACTAAATTTCAGCTCTATACTGTTCCAGGACAGGTTTACTACAATGCCACACGAAAGCTAGTGCTTCGAGGAGTTGATGGTATTGTCTTTGTAGCCGATTCTGCTCCTGATAAAATACAGGAGAATATCGAGAGTTTCCAGAACCTGGAAGAGAACCTTGCAGAGTATGGCTATAAAAGAGAAAATATTCCTATAATCATTCAGTATAATAAAAGAGATCTACCCAATGCCCTGCCTGTGGAAGAACTCCAAAGGATTGTTAACAAATATAATCTTCCATGGACAGAAGCTGTAGCCAATAAAGGTAAAGGTGTCTTTGATTCTCTAAAATTAATAGGGAAAATTGTTATTGATCACTTAAATAAAAAATATTCTCGACAAACCTCACGGCCAGCAACTGTGATGAACCAGATGGCTGGATCTGCATCCACCGTCTCATCTTCATACCAGCAAATGCCAAAACAGCAGCCGCAGACTTTTTCGCCAGCGCCCCAGTCTCCTTTTGCTGGAAACCAATCCGGTGCATATCAGCAAAAACCTGCTCAACCTTTTGCTCATCGACCAGTACGTCCTGCTGCTGCACCACAAATGCCAGGAAATCGATCACCTCAAGTGCCTCCGGTTATTCCTTCGCAACCGAATGTCAGGCAAATGCCACCACAATTTCAACAAATGCCACCACGTCGTCCGCCTCAGGTTCCACCTGTGCAAATGCCACGTCCAAATCAGCAACAATTCCAGTCTCCCAGTCAAATGAGACCTGCTCCTGCACAGCAACCCATTAGACCTGTAACACCACAATCGCCAAAACAGCCGATCAATAGCCCTTATTCGCCACAAGTTCCGCCTTATCAACAGGAAGAGACATTCGAAGTATCCTTTGAACAAAATTCAGCAGGGACAGCCTCAAGGTTTACTCCTCCTCAGCAGCCTGATCCTTCTACTCAGGATTACTTCAATTATGGCAACGTCAATTTTCAGCCCAATGTAGATCATGGCTTTGATGCACCTAATCAGCAACAAATGCCCAGTAATAATTTTAATGCACCAGGTCGAACCGATCTTGACTTGGAAATAGAAAAATATCAGCGAGAAATAGAAGAAAAACAACGCCGTATGCGTGCTCAACCACAGAACAACGGCTATCCACCGCCAACACCTGCAGAGCAACCATCAGCTCAACCCGTCTCGCAGCAACCATCTACTGATGATGATTACGATGTTTATAATCTGGAGTTACCATCATACCCCATGCAAGGGCACCCTCCAACACAGAGGCAACCTGCTATCTCCGATGAACTCAGCGATGAAACCATGTACTTTACATCTGTAGATACAGATCGTCAGAAACGACCTGTCAGAAGACCGGTGAATCCCAGAAATAAACCTCAAAAGGGATTCCTGTCTAAATTTTTCAATAAGGACGTTCCCTGATGAAGGATATGATTCTATTTCCGGAAGATATCGACCACCTTAATTCAGTATTATCACAACTGGTCACAAAAGCAAACCTGCTACTGGCTGTCCTGATAAACAAAGATGGTCGGTTGCTCACTAATCAGGGCAGTCTCGAACTAGTTGATACAGTTTCTCTGGCAGCTCTGGTTGCCGGTAATTCCGCTTCAACTCTGGCCATTGCCAATCTGGTGGGTGAAACAGAGTTTTCAACCATGTATCACCAGGGAAGAGATAAACATATCTATATCGCAGTTGTGGATGATAATACTTTTCTAGCCCTGATCTTTGATGATCGCACTAATATCGATAGGGTTAAGGTCTTTGCAAGGCAATTCGACCGCCAACTCAAAGCTGCATTAACACAGGTATACAACAAAACAGAAGATCAGGTAGACCTTGATCTGGGTATAAATCAATTTGATACGAATTATGATTCAACTCAGCAATCTGCAGGACCAACTCAGAATTTTCAAAATTCAGTAAACTATTTCCCTGGACAGCCCGAACAACAATCACCTGTAGATCCAGCTCCTTTTTTTACACCATCAGCATATCCTCAACAGAACCCTGATGTCACGCCTTCTTCGGTTAACGGAAGAAGAACTCAGGAAGACTCGGATATATATTACATAGAACAAAATAAAAATGCACAAAAACAGATTAACACTACTGACACCAATTATCTTTACCTGAAAAATAAAATCAAAGAAACAGTCAAGCGAAAAAAAGAAGATTGATCATTACCAGACGTATGAAAAGATCATTATACCAATAATTGCCAATAAAACAATACCAGTAATGATCTGCCAGACAGGAATTAGTGTATGTTTTCCAAACTCCTGTTCTCTTATCTCTTCATATTTATCTTCATCGGCAAAATCAATCCCATCAAGATATGTATTCTCTGACCAGCCAGTATTTTCATCTGAACCACAATGCGGACAAGCCTTGGCCATGGCATCAATCTCTTCACCACAATAAACACATACAGCAGTTTTCTTTGACATTTATACCTCTTTAAAAAATCAATACATAAAAATCTTACGATCCAGAAGATAAAAATACGATATAATGGGATACATAATCAGTTATTTTGTGTTAAACATAAATTTCGTTGTTGGGTATGGCGCATTCACCCCAACTGAGGAAATTAGGTTTAACCTAAAAATCGCAGTAGGTGACGATGAAGAACCGTAAGATATTGATACAGAAAGGTTTGAAGTCCTTGAAGGTTTTATCTACTGGTGATAAGACCGAAAGGA
>CAYYNL010000084.1:0-19376 GCA_964472925.1 uncultured Fibrobacter sp.
TCTTCCAAATCGTTATCAAGCATTTTGTTCTCTTACACTTTAGTGAATAAACAGTAATCATACTGATTTAAGGCTAATTTACTATAGGGAAATTGGTTTTATCAGGAACAAATTTTGATGTTTTTTTCTAAACGAATAAAAGAGATTTTGCAGAAAGAGTTATTATTACTATGGAAAAGATGCCCGAAGCCCTGGCTGAAAACTATATCCTTATTTTTTTGCTTCAGTTTTTCCTGCTATTAGTCTTTTCCAGGTTAATGGATTTGCTTTTCACCAAAATTCGCCAGCCTACCGTTACCGGGGATGTATTAGTGGGAGTGATTCTGGGGCCAAGCATTCTGGGCCGTTTCTGGCCTTCGGTTTATCAGCAAATATTTCCTTCTGATCCTTTACAGGTAGCTATGCTGGATACGGTGGCCTGGATTGGAATATTCTTTTTGCTCTTAGTAACCGGGCTTGAGGTTAATTTTTCCCGTGTGTGGAAACATCGGGGGAAAGCCATCTGGATAGCCATGTCGGATATTGTGGTTCCAATTGTGCTTTCTGCTATTGTGCTTTTTTTTCTGCCCTCACGTTATTTAATCAATCCTGAGCAGAGATTTCTTTTTGTTTTCTTTATCAGTACCATAATGACAATCTCTGCCATGCCGGTATCTATCAGGGTAATGCAGGATCTTAAGCTTCTACGAACTGATTTAGGTTTTCTCACGATTTCGGCATTGTCGATTAATGATATTTCCGGATGGGTGGTTTTCACTATCATATTGGGAATGTTTGCCCATGGAAGTCCGGACCTGTTTTTTGTGTTAGGTTTGGTGATCTCCACTGGTCTTTTCTTATATCTGGCAACAACAGCAGGAAAAAAACTTATCGGAAAAATTCTATCGCTGATTCAGACAAAATCCATAGAAGCTTCCGGGCCTGCTCTCTCGGCAGTCTTATCTACGGGTTTGCTCTTTGGAACCATAACACAGCAAATCGGAATTCAAGGCCTGTTTGGATTTTTTGTCGCAGGGCTGGTGGCAGGTGAAGCTGCTGATTTACCAGAGAAAACCAGATTCACCATAGATCAATTTGTCAGCTCTGTTTTTATTCCCATATTTTTTGCCAATATCGGTTTAAAAATCGATCTGTTCAAAAGTTTTGACTTTTTTTTGGTGATTTTATTTATAGTGATGGGAATTACCACACGTTTTCTGGGGGCATATATAGGGGTTAAGATAGCCAGAATTCCTAAGGCTCAACATTGGCCAGTCTCTCTACTGCACACTCCCGGGGGCGAGATGCATATAGTGGTAGGAACGATTGCGCTGGATCTGCAGCTTATAAATGAGACGGTTTTTGTGGCTATAATAGTCTCGGCAATAATTTCTACTCTGACTTTAGGACCTGCGCTTTCTTTTGTGATAAAACGGATAGTCCCTTCAAAGACAGTTCAGATTCCACCTGAAGCGGTTCTGGAGCTAACTGACAGGAGCAAATCAGAAGCGCTTAAGAGTCTTAGCAAATCAGCAGCAAGAATACTTGGTATCAGTTCTGATACTATTTACCAGAGTACTAAAAATCGAGAAGATGGTATGAGTACCGGCATGGAAATGGGTATTGCAATTCCACATGCCCGTTTTTCCGATTTGAAGAAATCAGCAGTAATTTTCGGTCGTTCCAAGGCAGGTATCGATTGGAACACCCCCGATGGTCTTCCGGCAAAATTGATCTTTTTGATAGTAACCCCCTTTGATCAGGCAGATACTCAACTTCAGATTTATCGTCAGCTGGTAAGTGTGCTCTTTAAAAAGGAGTACCGCGAAACCATAATAGAGGCAACCAGTATTGAGATGGCAACCGAAACACTCAATGAGGGATTAAGGCTTACGGCAATTGCGGGATGAGAAGTTGAAAGCTTGTACTCTAAGGTTCATCTATAAGGGGCTGACTGTAGTAATAAAGGTCGCATGCGTTTTTCTCTTATGCGACCCATAAATGGCATTTCTGTTTTTCAGAGCTTTTAGAAAAATTACTTCCACTGATCCAAAATCACATAACATTCATCTTTACCCCAAACCGAAGCTGCCAGTTGGAGCCGGGAATCCGTTCTGGTGCAGGCAAATTCGAATTCTTCTCATAAACGACAGTGTTATTTCCCTGAACAGTTTTTTTGGTGGTAAAACTCAGTTGTTCGAATGCTAGCTCACCATATAAAGTCAACAGATCGGAAAGAGGGTAATTAGCTCCTGCCACACCCAAAAATCCAAGTTTCGGGGAGGTCTTAATTTTACCTTCAATAGTTTCTGTAGTAGACAAATTATTAATTTGGGTGACAGTCTTTTGTTCATATTTCCACGAATTCCAGAAAAAACCAATACCTACGCCTGTATACATGGTTATCAATTCCAGAACTTCAAAGTGAGGTACAATCAGTGCTTTTAATCCCCACAGACTGGATCTGTAGGTGGTGTTTACTTTGCTTAAGTTAGACTCCTGGAATGTTTTGAGTCTGGGGATATTGCCAGATATTCCAATGCCTGCCTGAAGTGCAATATTAGGCATCAGAAAATACTGTACACCCAGATCCAGTTTTAATCCGCGGCCAAAATTGAAATAGGAGTCTTTCTCTTCAGTGGTGTCAATTCTGCCAGGACCAATATCTGTTTTAAAAGATGAATACAACTTTCCGCCACTTGGAAATCCAAAACCCATGGACCCATATACATTAAGCGTTTCATTATTCTGTGCTGCAACAAAAGCAGGTAAGGTTAAAAGCCAAATAATTTTTTTTATTCTCATAGTCAGTCCTTTCAAAGAGAAATCTATCAGCGGTAGACGTTATAGTCGATTTCAGGGAAAATGTTATTGTGTGATTCCAAAAGGGAAACAAAATTTTCATCAACTCTATCTGAACAGATATCTTCATAAAGTCTGAGGAAATTGGCAATGTGTTCTTTTGTTCTTCTTACTGCATATTGGACCATTGTTCCATTTTTCATTATAAAAGCCCAGTCACTTGACTCTGCCAGAAGCAGTTCGCGGGCCATCTGGTTAAGTGCACGTTTGGCAATACCCTCTGCCTGTGGTTTTGACCTGGCCAGCTCAACCATTCTCTCTTCCATTCGGTGAAGGTGTCGGTAAATCCAGTCATTGTTTTTATGCAACCAGACATCAGAGTAACCTCCTTCACCCCAACTGGAAAAGGATGGTTCTGCGACCTGATTTGAAGGATACAAAGAGAGGTAATCGGAAGCAGTGATCAATTGGATAGTGTTTTGTTCGAATTCAATTTTTCTTATCAGAAAATTCAGCCATTCCGGACCCTCATACCACCAGTGGCCAAAAAGTTCTGCATCATAAGGTGCCACAATTATAGGGGGACGGTCCATTATTGAATAAAGGTATTCGGCCTGTTTTTCACGATTGAACATGAAATTGCCTGCATGCATAGCTGCAACCCGCATAGCATCATCTCTGTTATACGGTAGCTTATCCGCGCTTTTATTGGTTATACGGTAATACTTTATTCCAGTGTTGATGCGGATTCCAATGGGATCTATGTAGGGAGCGATATAATCCATATCCAGATCAAATCCGATATCTCTATAGAAATCTCTGTATGCGGGATCCCCAGGGTAGCCTTCCTGCGAACTCCAGACCTGGCGCGAGGACTCGGCATCACGACCGAAAGCTGCTACCGGTGCTCCCTTACAATATACAGGTGCGAAAACTCCAAATTGAGGTTTGGGATCTGCGAAAAGAATTCCATGTGTTTCTGCAAAGAAGTACCTGATTTTTGCTTCTGAAAGTATTTTTTCCAGACCTGGATAAAAGCCGCACTCTGGTAACCAGATACCGACAGGGTCTCTATCCAGAAATTTACGATAAGAGTTAACAGCAGTGATAATTTGAGCTCGCACAGCATTGGGATTAAGCTGCATGTTTGGTAAAAAGCCATGAGTTGCGCCGCAGGTGATTATCTCAAGGTGTCCTGAATCCTGGAATTTTTTAAATCCCCGTAGTACATCTCCACCATAAACGTTCTCGAAAAGATTTCTGCACATTAAAAATCTGCCTAAATAGAACTGAGCTGTGGAGTGAAATTCCGGCTGGCTGGCGGTGCGTTCGATCTCTTTTTCTGCAAGTTCGATAAGTTTGTTGATGTGGCGTAAATATCGTTCCTGCAGCAGTGAGTCATTTAACATCGAACAGAGCGGAGGAGTGAGGGACATTGTGAGCCGAAAAGGAACACCATCATCGATGAGGTTGTCAAAAAGGGATAACAGCGGCAGATAAGTCTCGGTAAGTGCCTCATAAAGCCAGTTCTCTTCCATCATGTAATCACATTCAGGATGTCGAACAAAAGGTAAGTGTGCATGAAGAACCAGGCACAGATAACCTTTTGGATTATTTTCATATCTATTCATAGATAATATCCTTATTCCCTGGAGCGGATGATGCTCTGGGGAGATTTAGTTAGAGTCTCACAAAAGAAGTGACCAGATGAGAGATGCTTTTTTCAGGATTAATTCTTATATGATGCAGAACCAAGATACTGACTGTAATCTTTGGTGCATAACTTATAATTTGACTCCACACAGGATTCTTTTGCTTTCTTTTCCTGGTTGCATTGCTCTTTATCATCAAAATACTCATTGGCATCGATCAGATCATCATTGCAATAAAGAACAACCTCGGAGTCTTGGGAAAAAGTATCAATGATTTCATGAGATGCCAAAAGAATATCATCCCCTCTTTCATTATCATGAACCAGTTCCATGACATAAGCATCTTTTGCATCCGGGATTTCTATAACCATATTTCCAATTGTATTACTGATCAGGTACTTAATTTCTTTCTCAGGCTTAAAAATGGAAGAGGTTGTATCATCATCAACATCATCAGGCAGATATATCTGGTGATCATTTTCCACAGAGGCTTTTTTTCGGATTCTAAGAAATAAATTCAGGTCTGTTTCTGCCTCTTTGATCTTTTGGGCCACGTAATCCGGATCAATTTCCCAATATGTAAACAGGAAGTCGGGATTAATCGGGAGAGCACAGATATAGGATTCCTGATAATTATCCGGAATATCGGTGCTGAAACTGTATATGGGAGAATTACTTTTGTAATCCGGATTAGCATTTCTGGTTTCTGGGTCCAGAAAATAATTTTTTAAAAGAGCCTGTCTGTGGGAATGAGACTTAAACTTGTGTCTTCTACGTAGCTTCTTTCTCTTTTTTCGGTAGAAATCCTTTGGAGCGATACTCCTATGGATGATTTTTTTTGGAGAATTTCTACCTGACATTCTGGCCATTGTAAATCCGGAAAAAATGCAAAAAACGCCTTAAAACAAGAGATTGTCAATAGTTGGTATCAGTTGATTGATACCATTTTCGACCAGCATTTATGCCCAACTGAATTTTAAAGAATTCCTCTTTGTTATTTTTGTAAGAACTGTCCCATCTTTGTCCATATTCAAAAAAGAGATCAAACAAACCACCGCCCTGGCGCAAAGGTAAGCCAAGCCCCAGTGAAATACCGAACTCTGAAGATGTTGATAACGGAAGTTGATTGAAACGGAATCCTGCCCGATATTGCATGGTTTCATAATATTTTGGTGTAAGGAGATTTGGTGCTGGGATATACTGTGCACCTATTGAAAAGCCAAATGCATTGTCTACCTCTATATCGGTCTGGGAGATATATTTGTTCCAGATTTCGGTTTCAAAATCTGCAGCACATAACCATTCTGGTGATATCTGATAAGAGAGCCCAAAGCCAATGGAAGGAGCAGGTCTCATAGTATAGCTGTAGCTTTTTGAATTTGTCTCCAGTGAATCATTTAATACAGTATTGTTGATTTTTTGAACTACTCTGGCATCATCCTCAAAGAAGTATTGTCCGGACATCCCCAGGGTAAGATTTTTAAGGGGTACCTGAATACCTCCAGAGATGCTGTTTGTGCCAAATGACAAGGAAGTGGAATCTAAAAGCTCACCAGGGAAAGTGCCTTTTATTGTTCTTATTTTTTCTGTGACAGGATTAAAATAGAATCGCTGGTAAGCGATACCGATTTTAGCAATTTTCATTATGTCGTATCCCCAGCCTGCACGCCAGACAATAGAACTGCCTGTTCGGCGTAAGCCAACCTTGGCAGTGTCATTTTCAATCAGATACTTAAAATTGGCATTTGTGGTCTGGGTAATAGAAAAACCCAACGTACCCCATTTTTTTAAAGGAAAGCAGAAAGAAAGCAGATGAGGATTGAATGTCAGATGATTGGTTTCTTTGCCATCATCTTTAATGTTGGTAAAATCAAGGGAGGCATGTGCTGTAAAAATTGCACTGTTGATTGCACCCAGGTTTGCGACGTTATCTGCCATACCCAGATATTCATTGCGTACACCAATACCGGCTCCACCCATGGATAAAGACAAGCCCGTGCCAGTCTGCAGAGGGATTCCATAGGGAAAACGCAGTCCCAGAATCGATTGAGAATCAGCCGAGCCAACGGATAAAATTCCTATAATAATGATGGTATAAAGAGAATACTTTCTTATCATGTCATTCATTCTATTCTAAAGTGGTTAAAACTGCTTTGAACTCAGGGTTATTCCACAAAACTTCTTTCCATTTATAATCATCACCTGAAAGCTGCAGGTAGAGGTAAACCGTTGATGGACGTGAAGAGGATAGCTTTTGGAATATGTCTTCCAGGTTTCTGAGAACAAATATATCTGTGGGGGCACCGGTCGAATCTACAGAAACCGATTTCTCCACACTTCTAAGGGTCTGTCCATGAAGTGTCGAATTTTTATCGTAGAGCTTATCGGATAAGTGATAAAGCACATTGAGTGTCTGTGATATTTCACCATTAGTGTCTTGATAAACATTCTTATAAGTTTTTGGGGTTATTGAGAAACCAGCAGAAAGAATCCGAAAAGATTTAAATGATTCCAGGGTGTTCCATAGGTTGCTTATATCCAGCTTAAATACTGCGGTTCGCTGAGTAGCGAATGATGAAACCGGTATTTTTGAAATTGAATCGATGTTGTTAGCGATTGCCACATAATTGGTGTAGCTGGGAGAGATGCTGACCCGGATGGAGTCGGGACCTTTTATGGCAAAGAATTTCATTACAGGTTCGGTAGACAGATGTGCCACACTGTTGGAATCATCGCTAAAAAGATAGAACCTAAGGTAACTTTTCAGTAAAGCTTTGCAGGAATCGGTGTCACAGATTTTGAGCTGTGCTTTTATGCTGGAGATAAAATTTTCTACAGAAGACAGTATTGCAGAAGCATTGGATGATCCGTAGTAATAAGTCGAATCCGCGCTAAGACAAAGAGAGGCAATCGGGAATTGTCTGGCCATAGCAGTACGGGAAAGGCTATCTGCATTGATACAGTAATACAGATATAATTTTGCTGGAATTTTGGCATTTTCACTAGTGTCCTTATAGGTATACACCTGCAGACTGATGGAATCGATTTTAAATTTGGCTGTATCAGTGATTTCTATTCCAAATTTGTTTATAATATCCCAATCGATTTTATATTCAATAAAACCGGAGGCAGTTACATTGTCTTTTAATCCCACAGAAATTGATGACCTGTGAATCCCGAAATCAGAGCCATTTTGATCAGGAATACTGAAAGCACTGACTACAATCATTGAATCCAAAGATTTAAAATTCTGGTTCACATTGGTTAATGTGGGATCGATATCCTTGATAATATCTTTTCCCAGACCGGTTGTTTCATCAAACCGTGAGCAGGAAAGTAGAAGTGTTAATGATAACAGTATTGAAACTGAACAACTGATTTTTTTTAACATGACACCTGCCGAGGAAGAACTGGTGGTTTAGAAAATATTTCTGGCACAGCGGATCAGTACCAGTATATAAGTGAAAGAAAAAATAGAATCGCGATTTCAAAGAAGTCAAAAGATTCTGATCATTATTTAATTTCTTCAAATTTATAGCAATTATTCAGCCGAAAAATATACTTTTGGACTGGATAAATATAAATATTATATAAATCGCCTTTTAGTTAAGCATACTCATTAAGTATTTTTCCCACAATATAAGTACAAGAATTAATGTAGTTTCAGCACAACAGGAATTTCAATGGTTTATTTATACCTGAATCCAACGATTCAGGTTAAATCAGAGTAATTCCATCATAGCGTACAAGTGATTCAGAGCCTTTTTTCGGTTTTTTATGCGGAACATAGCAAATAAACTACCCTCAGAATGCAATATACTGATTGTGGATGATGAATTGCCAATCAGTAAAATGCTCAAAGACGTGCTGAAAGCCAGGTACAAAGTAAGAACTTGTCAGAGTGGCAAAGAAGCATTTGCACTGATCGATACCATAGATTTCGATGTTATAGTCACTGATTTGAAACTGCCTGATATCTCAGGAATTGAAGTGCTCCGTTATGCCAAAACCAAGGATGAATATACCGAAGTAATAGTAATAACCGGATTCGCTTCACTGGATTCTGCCACTTTGGCCATTAATCTGGGCGTATATTCCTACCTCATGAAACCGCTGTCTCTTCCGGTTTTTATGATCCAGGTCGAACGGGCGGTAGCCACCAGGTTGTTTCACCTGAAAAGTCTCAGGTTAATGCAGCAGTCGGATATGATGGAGCCGGAATCCAAAGGACATCTTTCTGACATAACCTCGCTTTATTTTTTTCTTCGCAAGCTCATGCTTTCACTGGAAGTCTCTGAGATAATGCGGATTACTCTGGAGGAGGTTAATCAGAAAACCGGTGCCAGACTTTCTGTCATTTGTGTGAATCTGCTGGGATTTTCCGAGCTTTTCTCCATGCCGGCAACAGGGGATTTGGATGAGAAACTGTTATGGGAACTGCTTTTAGGTGTTTATAAAAAGGGTGAGCAGCAGATCGACTGGGATAAATTTGTAAGTAGAGAGATTCCTCTGTTTTTGTTTAAGGGGAAGCAGGGTGAGTCAATTAATCTGAGCTCATTAAAGCCGGTACATGTTCCCATGATGGTTACCGATCGGCCGATAGGAACTTTGACCGTCTTTTTTGAAGATTCTGCCACCTACCAGCAGGATCAGAATCTTTTCCTCTATGTCTTTTCTTCTATAGTCTCCTCAATAGTGGAACATGGTTATTCTGCTTTACTGGCCAGACAACAGGCTAAAACCGACAGCCTGACAGGTATTGCCAATCATAGGTTATTTCATCAGACACTCGAGCGGGAGATCGCCCGTGCAAATCGAAAGAAAGGCCACTTTTCTTTAATTTTGATAGATATCGATGATTTTAAGAAGATAAATGATACTTATGGGCATCAGGTAGGTGATGCGGTGATTATTGATCTGACCAAACGAATCTCTGCTATTATCCGTACCGGTGATGTGCTTGCACGTTACGGCGGAGAAGAGTTTGGAATCATTCTTCCGGATACCGATCTGTTTGGAGCCGAGACTTTAGCTACCAGGGTCCTTACTTCAGTTTCATCCAGTCCTCTGATCTATTCTCAATTTAAAATTAATTACACTGTGAGCATTGGATTTGTGGTTTATAATGGCACTGAACCAGTAAAAAAAGACAAACTGATCGCTGTCGCTGATGCTGCATTGTATGATTCTAAGCGAAATGGTAAAAACAGAGTATCACTGGGTCATCTTGCGGTATGAAAATTTCTGATGGAATTATCTCTTTAGTGACCTACGGATACAGTGCACTAATAACCCTGATCCGTTTTACAGTTTTTCCTTTTCTTAAAAATATAGACCGCAAAAGGCAATGGGATCTTGCAGGACGCCAGAAGATACCTGCTGCCATAAGAGATTATCGCCATAAAAAAGTGGTATGGGTTCATGCAGCATCGCTTGGTGAAGCAAAACTGCTTTGCAAATTCTTGTCAATACTGGAAGAGCATAACCCGGAAGATTTGTATGTGGTGACAGCGGTTACCAGAACCGGTGTCCAGTATTTAGAAAAGAACTCACCGCATACCGTGTGTGCCATCGGTTTTTTTCCTTTAGATACGATCCCGCTTATCAGAAAAATCATCACTCATTATAATATCTCTCGGGTTTGGCTTCTGGAGACTGAACTTTGGCCATCGATGCTATTGACACTTAAGCATCTTTCAATTCCGGTAGGTATTGTTAATGGTCGTATCGAAGAAAACTCTTTTTCAAGATATCGCCATTTCAGATTCCTTTTGCGTTACTTTTTTGAACACTTTGATACTGTAATGGTTCAGAATGAGACTTATGCAGATCGGTTCAGAATGCTTGGAGTAAAAGATGAGTGTATTCATGTTACCGGAAATATTAAAGGTCATATTGTCATAAAACGGCCATCATTTCATGACTGGACAAGCATCCGTCAGGGGCTGGGATTAACAGAAGACGACCTGGTGATAAGTTGCGGATGTATTCATGCCGGAGAGGGTGTGGTGATTCGTCAATGCTATGATACATTGAAGAGTTATGGAGTCAACTGTAAAATGATCATAGTGCCCAGGTATCTTAACGAAGTTAAAGATCTTATCGGGGAAATAGGTGAGGACGTTCTCCATCTTTACGACATCACCACCATGTGCAAATGGCAAATGTGTGTGATTGAAAAAATGGGAATTCTCGATGACATGTATCTGATTGCAGATGCAGCAATTATTGGTGGCACCTTCTCGGATGTGGGCGGTCATAATGTCTGGGATGCTGCTCGTTTTGCAATTCCGGTATTTTTTGGGCCTGACTATCGCACACAAGTCGATGGGTGTGAAAAACTGATAAAAGGCGGAGTAGGATTCAAATCTCAGGATGGTGTGGATCTGGCTGATTTGATAATAAAGGTAATGAAAAGGGAACCTGAAAGGTTTATACAGTCGCAACAGCTTTTTATGGAAACGATCAATAAGAGTCAATCTGTACTGGGACCGCTATTACTATGATCTCGCACGTGCATTTTCTCTGCGGGGATGAAATTGTAGGCAGAGAGCAAACAAAATTGAAACTGATAAACAGTATCAAAGAGCTTCACGGTAATATTACAACCGAAAGCTTCGATCTGGAGACAGATGATTTTGCTGCATTTATGGAAAGTGTTCTAACCCCTTCACTTTTTCAGGATACAAGGGTATTACAGATTCATCGTGCCCAGCAACTCAGTGATGATGAAGTAAAGAGCCTTAACCGTTTGCTGGATTCTCCTCCTCCTGACACATACATTATCATCGAAATTGATGAGGAAAAAAAGGGGAATGCGAATTATAAAGCCGTTAAAAAATTCAAAATTGAGAAAAGGTGCGGATCTAAAGAAAGTGATTATGTTTTTCTGGAGTTTCCCAAGCCACCTGAATATCGAATTGGGGCCTGGTTGGTTGAGCAGTTGCCGCGGCTGTTCAAGCGATCGATTTCAAAAGCTGATGCAGACTTTTTAGTCGATATGGTAGGTAACGACCTCAATGTACTTTATTCAGAATTACAGAAAATAGATACTCATCTATCGGCTGGAGAACCTGTTGAACGTCAAATAATCGAAAAGATTGTTGGCGCTTCCCGGCAGATGACTGCTTTTGAACTGGCTGCTGCCCTTGCACAACGCAAGTTTCCCAGGGCTTTGCAGATAATAGATTCCCTCTTTAGCACCAGTGCTTTTGTGCCTGCGATAGTGTCTGCCATTTACAGACATTTCTGGGCCATATTTCGAATCCGATGCTTTGGCAGTGCCAATCCTCAGATAATAAAACGATTCGAAAATGCAAAGGGATATAACAACCCCGATCAGAAAGAATGCGGTTATGCCATAGGGAAGGCTGCCGGACTGCTGGGGAATGGGGAACAGGCAAAGGTTTACCCGGTAATTGTCGCATCTGGAATCGTAGCACAAGCCAGAAAATTCACCGATCAGGAACTTAAGTTGATTTTCAAGTGGCTTCTGGAATTTGATTATGGAATAAAAAGTGGACAAATTGAAGGGTCACAGCAGGATTTACAGATGCTTTGCTTTAAAATAATTAGAGTCACAGAACTGCTCAGAGATGGGATTGCAGGTTGAGATATTTTTTCAGAGTCGAATATGACGGAAGCAGATACGGGGGATGGCAGCGCCAGCCAAATGCAGTGACAATTCAAGAATTGCTGGAAAAAGCATTTGAGACTGCATTGCGGGTGCCGGTTTCCATTGTTGGAGCAGGACGCACCGATGCAGGGGTTCACGCAAAAGGGCAGGGTGCGCATCTGGATGTTGAAAAACCACTGGATATAAGGCGTTGCGAATGTTCGATCAATGCACTGTTGCCACGGGAAATCGCTATCTATAATTTGCAGCAGGTTAATGATTCTTTCCATGCCCGTTATTCGGCTATCAGCCGTCGCTATGTATATCGGATGTGCACCAGGAAAAGACCATTGAGCTTCCAAAGAGCATGGTTATTGTTTTATGATGTGGATTGGAACCAGATTAGAAACAATCTTCAGTTTCTGGAAGGAACTCATGATTTCACTTCATTCTGTGCATCCGGAAGTGATACACCTAATAATATCTGTACTGTGAAAAATGTTTCTCTTGAAGATAACCAGGGATTTGTTCAGTTTACTATTGAAGCCGACAGGTTTATATATAAAATGGTAAGAACAATTGTCGGAACATTAATAGAAATCGGACGGGGAAAATTAAGATTGTCCATAGAAGATATAATTGCTGCTAAAGACAGATTACAGGCAGGCGAAACCGCCCCTCCCTTCGGTCTTTTTCTGGAGAATGTTTTTTATCCGGGGGTTGTATGAAAAGAAATTCTGATGGCAAAACTGCAGTGTACCTGCTTTTTCTTGTGCTTGGTATTGGTTTTGGATTAATAGCCGGTGGAGAATTTATGCGCCGTTTATCAAGCGGCCAGCTCAATAACCTTTTCGGTGTAAAATCGCAAAGCTCTGATACTCTTATCAGTACCGTCCCGGTTCAACCTTCTGATACTGTTCAATGCACTAAAGGTGTTCAGGAAGATATTGTAGATACCAGGAGAAATGCTATAGTAAATGCTACCAGAAAAGTCGCTCCCTGTGTAGTAGGCATTGTGGTAACCCAGATTCAGGTTGTAAAGAACAGTTATCAGACTGATGACTTTTTTGATTTCTTTTTCGGTCCTGAACTTATGCCCAGATATCGTGAAGTTGAAAGCATGGGATCAGGATTTATAATTAGCAATGATGGAATGATTTTGACAAATTATCATGTTGTTCAGAACGCCACAAAACTGTATGTAAATTTTTCCGATGGGCGCAGGATGGAGGGGAAAATCGTTGGGGTCGACGAGAGATCTGATCTGGCCGTGATTTCTGTGAAAGGTAACGGTTTTAAATGCGTGCAATTTGGGAACTCCAAGGATGTAATGATAGGTGAATGGGCTATTGCTATTGGAAACCCTTTCCTGAATTTTATCAATGATGCTCATCCTACCGTTACTGTAGGTGTGGTCAGTGCCTTGAACCGGAATTTTGCACCCTCTGAAGGGGTTGTATATTATCAGGGTATGATTCAGACTGATGCAGCGATTAATCCCGGTAACAGTGGTGGTCCATTAGTAAATGCTCTAGGCGAAGTAATAGGTATCAATACATTTATCTTTACCGGATCCAATTCCAATAAGGGTTCCATTGGAATCGGTTTTGCCATTCCCATCGACCGCGCACGCAGAGTGGCTGAGGAACTGATAACTTATGGAAAACGTCGTCAGGTTTGGACTGGTATCTCTGTGCAGGACCTTAACAGATCTATCGCTCTTGCATTAGATTATGAGAGCACTGACGGAGTCGTGATTGTCAGTGTACAACCGGGAAGTCCGGGTGAAAAATCAGGCCTTAAACCAGGTGATATAATTAAAAAGATGGGTAACCGAATGATTCAGACTCATGCCGATATTGACGGCTTCTTTCTGGATTACTTCGTAGGTGACAGTGTTAATCTGGTTGTCGTAAGGAAATCAAAGCAGATGCAGATGAATTTAATACTGAAAGAATATAACAAATAAAATTTTATCAGAACGGAGAAGAACAGATATGGCGGTCCCTTTAAAAGAAAAAAGAATCTCAACGTTGATAATTGTCGTGCTGATAGGAATTCTAATCGGTTCATATCTGAACAGTATCGTAAAAATGTTGCCCGGTGGAGAAAGCGTGGTCAAAACATTCTTTACCTATAGCATACCATTCGGTGTCGGTGATTTCGTCAACAATAAGCCAATCCTTATTAACCTCCATGCTATCAGATTTCAGTTCGGATTTATGATAGAATTCAGCTTATTGTCGATTATCGGCATTTTTATCAGCTTATACTTTTTCCGCTGGTACAGGTGAAAAGGGAATATGAGATTTCAGATATAAGATCTTTAGATTTAGGAACAGGAAATTGAAGATTTCGGATAAAAAGGGAATGGATAAAATACTAAATAATAAATAACGAAATTCGAAACAGGGCCGGAAAAGATGAATTTTTAACAGTTTGATTTCTTGCTCCTTTTCGTATTTAGAATTTCAAATCTCGTATTTAAGATTGATTTGTGATGAAAGGATATTATTCCCATGAAATTCTTGGGTGTCACAATTGCTGAATTAGTAAAGCAGGTATGGGCCGGAGAGTGTTCCTGTTGTGATTTGGTTGAACGTTCACTGAAGCTTATTGAAAATGAAGACAAAAGGATCAACTCTTTTATTTCTGTAGAGAGACAGAAAGCTTTGGAGCGGGCTCAAATTCTTGACAAACTGCCAAGAGAGAAAAAAGAGAAGATGCCACTGCTGGGAGTTCCTGTGGCGGTCAAGGATAATATCTGTACTATGGGAATAAAAACCACCTGTGGTTCTCGCATGCTTCAGAATTTTATTCCGCCCTATGATGCAACAGTGGTAGAGATGCTAAATAATGCAGGTGCAGTGATTGTAGGTAAAACCAATATGGATGAATTTGCCATGGGTTCAAGCACCGAAAACTCCTTTTACGGAGTAACCCGTAATCCATTGGATCCACAAAGGATTCCCGGCGGATCTAGCGGAGGGAGTGCTGCTGCGGTTAGTGCCGGGTTTGTACCTGTAGCACTGGGCTCGGATACAGGCGGCTCGATACGTCAGCCCTGCAGCCATTGTGGAGTAGTTGGTCTTAAACCGACATATGGAAGAGTGTCCAGGTATGGTCTGGTTGCTTTTGCCTCCTCTCTGGATCAAATAGGCCCTGTTACAACTGATGTCAGGGATGCAGGCCTGTTGCTTTCTGTACTCTCCGGAAAAGACAAACGTGACTCAACCTGTGCCGGCAGACCTTTTTCAGATGAATCTTTAATTTACAACAAAGATATAAGGGGAATGCGGATCGGGCTTCCTGAAGAATACTTTGGTGAGGGACTTTCCGATACAGTACGCAAGCACCTGGATGAACTTTTGCAAAAAATGAAAAGCGCAGGAGCACAGGCAGTAGAGATCTCCCTCCCTCATGTTCAATATGCAATTGCCACCTATTACATTATCTGTACCGCAGAGGCATCCTCGAACCTTGCCCGCTATGATGGAGTCAAGTATGGATTCAGGGATATGTCTGCTAAAAATCTGCTGGATATGTATACTGAAACCAGACAGAAAGGCTTTGGAGCTGAGGTGAAACGAAGAATTATGCTGGGGACTTATGTGCTCAGTTCCGGTTATTATGATGCTTATTATCTTAAAGCAGCAAAGGTGAGAACCCTTATTACCCGGGATTTTGAAAATGCTTTCCAGAAATGTGATGTAATAATGTCACCAGTAACTCCAGCTCCGGCTTTCAAAATAGGAGAAAAAACTGAAGACCCGCTGCAGATGTATCTGACCGATATCTATACTGTATCTGCAAATCTTGCAGGAATCCCTGGTATCAGTGTGCCATGTGCTTCTGTAGATGGGTTACCAGTTGGCGTGCAGTTTATGGCTCCGGCCTGGCAGGAAGAGAGAATACTTAAAGCTGGATATGCTGCGCACTGTATGGCTGAGAAATGATCTGTAGAAAAGGTACCAGAAAAAGAAATGTATTAAGATGTTTTTTGGGCGTTGCACTGATGATACTTACCGGGTGTGCTCCTTCGATTCGCTATACCCGTGATATCTCACTAAAAAGAAATAGCATTAAAAAACAGCAATACCCAGAAGATTTCATGACAGATGAAAAAAAGACTGGTACTAAACAGGCAGTTTCTCTGGAATCAGCTATTGCATCTTATATCGGTTCTCCATACAAGTCAGGAGGGATGTCCCGAAACGGGTTTGATTGTTCGGGATTTGTTTGCCTAATTTTTAAAGAGGTATTCAATATCGAGCTCCCACGTTCTTCATCGCAAATTAAGAACTGTGGCAAAAGAATTACTCTTAGAAGTGCTTCTGCCGGTGATCTGGTTTTTTTCCGAAATCATAGGATCGGCCGGATAAATCATGTGGGAATTTATATGGGAGAAGAACGTTTCGCTCACGCAAGCGTCAAACATGGGGTTATTTACAGTGATCTCAATGACCCTTATTATCAGAAACGTATGGCAATGATACGGAGGATTTTTAAATGGAAATAGCTTATGCCGGAGAACGTGGTGCGTTTGCCGAACTCGCAGCAATGGAATATTTTGGAAAAAAATGTCAATACACAGCGGTAAGCGATTTCACAGCGGTTTTTGAATCAGTTATGAATGGAAGCTGTGATTTCGGTGTTATTCCTATTGAAAATTCTTTGGCTGGCTCTATTCATCAGAATTATGATCTTCTGCTGGAAAATGACACTAAAATTGTCGGTGAAATTCTTCTGAAAGTAGGACATCATCTGATCGCTAATAAAAATGTAAAGCAGAAAGATCTCAGAAGTGTTTTTTCTCATCCTCAGGCCTTGGCTCAATGCAAGAATTATCTTCGCAGGCACAAAGAGCTTCAGGTAGTACCATTTTCAAATACAGCAGCAGCTGTTAAAAAAATCAAAGATGAAAAAATTACTGATGCTGCTGCAATTGCTTCCAAGCAGGCTGCAATCGATTTCAATATGGATATACTGGAATCAAATATTGAAGACCATAACACCAATATAACCAGATTTCTTATTATTTCCGCTCAGGAGGAAAATCCCCGCACTGATGTAAAAAATGTAAAAACCTCAATCGTGTTTTCTACCAAAAACATCCCCGGAGCCCTTTTTAAATGTCTTGCTGTGTTTGCCTTGCGTGACATAAACCTTTATAAAATAGAATCCAGGCCAACTCACGGTCAGGGATTTCAATATCTGTTTTATCTTGACCTGGAAGGTGACATGCGACTTGATTCAGTCAGAAACGCCATTGGACATTTACAGGAGCTCACTGTTTTTTATCGCTTTTTAGGTTCTTACGAGACAGGCAAACTGGTAGAGCCAAGCTATAACCCACGATAGTATAGCCCTTGTTTCTTGGGCCTGAAACAAGGCTTTTTAACTTGTTTCGTTTACCTTGTTGGATTTTCTCCAAACCGCTGTCTATAATTAAAGCATGATGGTGTAACCTTTTTAAAAGGCAAAATTCATGCACTCATATTGTAAATTCTGCGGCTTAACATTATTACTTCTGATATTTGATACCTGGGCTACAATCATTTTCCAGGATGATTTTGGTAATCCGGGCTATTCAGCGCAAAACTGGACACTTATCAGTACCGATGGAAACAAGCTTAAATTCGTAGATGGTAAAGCATTTATCATAAACAACGATGAAACCTACTCTGCTTTGGCTGTTCACAGTCTGGCTGAAGAATTTTCTGCCTTTACAGTCTGCGCTAAAGTATCCTCTGAATTTCTGGGTTCAGGCCTGTATTTCTGTTTTGGTGATATGGGTAATGGCTACCGGGGGTATGCTGCTTTGCTGGGTGATGACAGAATTTATATCTATAAATTTTATCCTGAAAGTGTCAGTGTTATTGGGAGCCAGACAAGTGCATTCGTGAGACCGGGAGAGAACTGTCTCAAAATAAGCAGAATTGATGACAAAATCATGGTGTTCTGTAATGGATATTACATATTCACTGTCGTAGATAAAGAATTCCACAATGGTGATATTGCTCTTATCGTACCACCAGTCTCTGAAGCATTTTTTGATGATGTTATTATTGAGAACTGTATTGCCGATACTTCACATTTTGAAACCTTTATCGATGATTTTCTGGAAAAGAAACTTTTTGGGTGGACCAGATATGGTAACGCCATAACTGATTATTTAAACAGCAATCTGCAAATTCAGACCGGCAACTACCAGAAATTTTACAATTGTTTCGAAGTCCCATTAAACTCCTTTACCATGAAAACAGTAGTGCAATATAACCATGGGGACAGTAGCTCCTTTTATGGCTTTTTTATAAAGAAGATTACTGAAAGCGATACGGCTGCTCTTTTTTACCATTTTGCAATTTCTGCAGATAAAAAATTTGTAATCAACAGTAGGGACAGTACTCTGGTACCTGCTACTACTAAGCATTCCGCAACAGTGAATGTTCTTGATTACGATACACTTGAACTTATCAGAGACAACAATGTTTTCTCTTTTATGCTAAATGGTACAAAGCTTGGGGAATGCTCAGAAATCAGTGGAGCAATAAAAGGTGCAGGATTGTTTGTTTCTTCCAGACTGAACGTCTCGTTTGATAAGTTTCTAATAATGGATATGGGTATGCAGACCTCAAATGTAAAGATAATTAAAAGGGAATCTGAGGTGCGGTATACTGGGAAAAAATGCTTAAGAATTGATCTGTTGGGAAGATCTGTTTTGCTTGATGAGATGTTTTTGCCCTCAAAAGGGTTTTTAGAGATTAAAAATGGTGTAAAGTGGGAAAAAAGAGTCAAAGTAATAAAGTAGAAAGGCTCCGCAGATAACGGAACCTCAAACTTATTTGTTTTTGCCCATGGCTTTAAGGCACTTCATACAGATTTTAATCTTTTTAGGTGTACCATCCACAACCGCTTTTATTGTGCGGATATTAGGGTAAAAAATTCTCTTGTTTACATTGTGTGCATGAGAGATGGTACTTCCTGATTGTGGATGTTTGCCGCATATTTCGCATGTTTTGGACATAATTCCTCCAGAGTATAAATCAAAAATGATGCTAAATATAAATCCGGGTATCGATTATATACCAGCAAAATTTAATGGGACAGAAAATAATTAGCCTTTTCTTTCCAATCTTACCCAAGTATCACTTCAAAAAAATTTTTTTGATGAGTTGTTTTTTACCAGTCGGCCATAATTATATACTTATTTCAGGTGCAGACCATCGGCACGATTTATTGCACTACCAAGGGGTAATTTGCTATATTTAAGACATTTTCCAGAGTATATAGTAAATCGTAGCTGGATGATTACATGAGGTGAAACG
>CAYYNL010000085.1:0-19374 GCA_964472925.1 uncultured Fibrobacter sp.
AAACATCTTCCATAGCGGATGTTTTTGCCCTTTGTAATTCTGCTTCCCACCCCTACCTTCCGGCCCCAGATAATGCACTGATTGGCAAAACCAAAAGAAGCTATTCAGTCTTGTTGGAAACTATTTTGTTCTGTAATACACCTGAGTAAGAATTGTCTAATCCAACCGGGAGTCTTATGAATATCAATACAGCTTATTATGGAAATGAGAACTATAGCGGTTCCCGATGGATTAAGCTTGCTGCCGGCCCTTTATCTCTTTTATACCAGAATGGAATCATCAGTTCTATCAAATTAGGTGATTTTGAAATTGTTCAACGGATTTACATGGCTTTAAGGGATGAGTTCTGGAATACCATTCATCCACAGATCACCCCGATACTAATGGAA
Organism: uncultured Fibrobacter sp.; assembly: GCA_964472925.1. GTDB lineage: Bacteria > Fibrobacterota > Chitinivibrionia > Chitinivibrionales > Chitinispirillaceae > JAAYPC01. The sequence continues at coordinate 390 of CAYYNL010000085.1, forward strand.
AATGATTCCTCCTCTTTTCGGATCACCTTTAAGGCATTACATCGTGAGAAGGATATTAACTTTCTCTGGCGAGGAGAGCTCAGTGGTGATAAGGATGGGAGTATATGCTACTCCATGCATGGGGAAGCCCTTTCCACCTTTAAGCGTAACCGGATTGGTTTCTGTGTACTTCACCCCCTGGAGTTATGTGCCGGAAGAGCATGTACAATCAAAACTGTTGATGGTGAAATAAAGGAGGAGACATTTCCAGTATTTATCAGCCCTTTTCAACCATTCAAAGATATTCGTCAGCTTAGCTATAGGGTATCATCATACGGTTCTGTTACCATACTTTTTGAAGGTGATACATTTGAAATGGAAGACCAGCGTAACTGGACAGACGCATCTTTCAAGACCTATTCAACACCTCTCTCCGAACCATTACCAGTGATTGTTACCCAGGGAAGTATAATCCAGCAATCAGTAACACTGAAAATAGAAACGTTTAAGCCATTAAGAAAAACCGCTCTCAAGCCCATCGAAATCAAAATACCCGCCACAGCTCAAAACCTTCGTCCCCTTCCCCGCATCGGAGTCAGCCATGCTTCCAAAGAGCAATTAACCCCATTTGCGGTAGAGATGATTCAGCAGCTTTCACTGACTCATCTTCGAATTGACATCGAGGCAGACAGCAGTTCCATAATCTCAGAAATGGATAACTATGCCAGCCACTGTTTGCATCTGGGCTTACCATCCGAACTGGCAATCTATTTTACATCTGATTATGAGACAGAAATTCAGCTTATCTTAAAAGTGCTTCGAACAACGCAAATTCCGGTGAGCACTTTTCTTATTTACCGAAAAGACCAGGCCGTTACCTCTGCAGAAACAATTTCCCATGTATCACCGATTCTTCGTTCGTATAGCCCGATGGCTCTTATAGGAAGTGGAACCGATTCCTATTTTGCAGAGATAAACCGCAATCATCCAAATACCGAATTGCTCGATCTGTTGTGCTATTCAGCGACACCACAGGTACACACATTCGACAACGATGCTATAATGAGCAATCTCCCCGGAATTGCTGAAACGCTTCGAACCGCAGCCCTTTTTCAGGGAAAAGCTCTGCCAGTCATATCTACGTTAAGTTTGCGTCCCAGAAACCGTTTCAGGCCACAGAAATTCGGTGGTGCAGATCCAAGACAACAGGGGCTCTTTGCTGCATCATGGTTATTGGGAGCTCTTATGCAATGCATAGAAGCAAAAGCTGCGAGTGTGACTTTTTTTGAGTCAATTGGGCCTGCCGGGCTTATTTCTTGCCAAAAAGAAGCTGTATATCCGCTTTATCATATTTTGGCTTCTATTTGTGAGATGAAAGGTTCGCTGGCCAGAGTTTGCAGTTGCAGTGATCCCAGCCGCATTGCCAGCATTTCATTATGGTCTGAGAGCTCGATGATGCTTTTGGTTGCCAATCTCACCGATACCATTCAGCAGGTCACCATCTTTGATCTCCCTGAATCAGTAACATTTGCTTCACTGGATGAGAACACTATTGAACAGGCAACCCTTTTTCCATTACTCTGGAGGTGTAAAAAAGGAGTGCAACGATACGCAAATGGCCCCTTTCATATCTTTGACATACTTCCCTATGCAATTTTACGCATTGAAGCTCCTGTAATATTATAAAAATAGATCGTAGTTTCGGGTTAATTTAACAAAAGAATACTATAAAACCACCTTGAGATTTGGAATTCAGGCCAGAAAGCACCAATTAACAATTCTTAAAAACAAATTCTAAATTACGATACTCAAAATTCTAAACAGAAATAGAAGTTGGAATGGAAAATTCGAAATTCGAAACAGGATAGAGTCCTCCATCACTGTTCTTTTCTTGTTTGTATTTTGCTGCTTGAGATTTGGAATTTATTTACGCACTCTACATTTATATGCAATCTTATGTTTGTTAAATTAATCGGACACTGCTGATATCGGATATCGAAGTAAAACTCGTAACTTCTGCCCTGAACCCTGCACTGGCCATGATTTTGCTTTTCTCAAAAAATAACAAACCATCTAATTTCACTACAGAGGAGAGTGCATGGCACGAACAGTTGTAAAAGAAGGAGATACAGTCCTTATAGATTTCACTTTACGGCTGGAAAACGGTACTGTAGTAGGAACTACGCTTGATTCTGATCCGGTCGAAATAGTTGTTGGCCAGGGAGATGTCATTTACGGAATCGAAAAAGCAATTCTGGGAATGCAGGAAGGAAGCCAACAAACCTTGTTTATCGAATCTCAGGATGCATTTGGTTCCTATCAGGACAATCTGATTCAGGAAATCGATAAATCATGTATTCCTCACGCTGCCAAATTAGTTACTGGTCAGATGATAGAGTTGAATGGTGATAATGATGATGATCCGATCCTGGCTACTGTGTTAGAGATAAATAGTGAGACTGTTAAGGTGGATGCCAATCATCAGTTAGCCGGAAAAAACGTGATAGTTGACCTTCGAATCATAGAAGTGAAAAAAAGAGCATGAATAATTTAAACACTGATCTAAAACTGATAAAAGACGCTCTTTCAATGCTGGAAATAAAGCATTTGAGCCTGGGGATATTCGACCAAAGCTTTCCCAGTTTTCCAGAAGAGGAGATTGGCTGGGGATCACCCTATAGTGAAGGTGGAATCGACTTCTTGTTATTTGCCCATAATATCGGGATAAATACCATACAGTTCGGCCCACAGGGTAAAACCTCCAGATCCGATATCTCCCCCTATAACAGCACCATTTTCAGTAATAATCCCCTTAGTCTCTCTATATCCAGATTATCCAAACAATATCCCTGGCTTTTTACACCCGATGAGGTCATGCTTCTTGCGGAAAAATGTTCAGGTTTCAGGCATCGTGTAAATAAGGAAAATGCTTGGATGGCAATAGATCATCTCAATTCTACAATTTATCAAAGATATCGGGAAAAGAGCAATAATGATCTCAAACCAAAGGTAAAACATTTTTTAAGACAAATGAGTCAAAACCAGGTAAACTGGTTTGAGCGAGACTCTTTTTTCCAGGCATTAACAGCCCATTATAATAATGACGACTGGCGACAATGGGAAATAATCGATCAGAACCTGTTTTTCTCTCCAAAAGAAGATCTGGAAAAAACAAATGCACGAAAAGAGAAGATCCGCACTGATAGTGCATCGGTTTTTGAGGAGTACACTTTATCTCAATTTCTTCTTCAGGAACAGCATCAACAGTTTAGAGAACTCTCAAAGCAATATGGAATTAAAATCTATGGTGATCTTCAGATCGGTTTTTCACATCAGGATGTATGGGCCTGGCGCTCCTTATTCCTGCCTGGATATCTTATGGGCGCTCCTCCCAGCAGAAGTAATCCAGAAGGACAGCCCTGGGGGTATCCGGTATTAAATCCAGCGTTTTTTTTCTCTTCCAATGGTCAGACCGGCCCGGCTTTAAAATTGATAGAAGCCAGAATCGATAAGATGTTTTCAAGATTTGACGGGATCCGAATCGACCATCCTCACGGGCTAGTTTGTCCATGGGTTTACAAAAGCAATTCAGATGATGTTTTTGCTGCAGTGCAGAATGGCGCCCGGCTTTACTCTTCACCGGATCTCCCGGATCATCCATTACTTAAAGACTATGCTCTGGTAAAAAGAGAACAACTAAACAGCGATCCCTCCTATCCCCGATATGGTGATCACTGGATCCAATCTCTTACTGAAGAACAGGTAGACCGGTATGCAACTGTGATCGATGTTATTCTTGAAAGAGCGGAAGCTGTCGGGGCATCAAAGTCCGATATTCTTTGCGAAGTTCTCAGTACCTGGCCGCTGCCATTAAAGGAAGTCATGCTTAAAAGAGGGCTTGGCCGATTCTGTGTTACTCAGAAGGCAGATCCGGATGATCCTAATGATATCTATAGAAGGGAAAACACATCCGCTCAGGACTGGATCATGGTAGGTAACCATGACACAAAACCGATATGGCGTTTAGCCATTGAAAGACAGGGTACGTCCTGGTACAAAGCACGTGCATCACTCCTGGCTTCCCAACTGTCTCAATCACAGGAGCAAAAAGAGTCTATGCTCAATGAGATGCTGCAATATCCCAATAAATTTTGCGAGGCTATGTTTTGTGAACTTTTTCTGGGACCGGCTCAACATGTTTTTGTTTTTTTTACCGATCTTCTGGGGATAAAAGAAATTTACAATAAACCTGGAATTACAAACACTGAAAACTGGAGTATCCGTATTCCCCCGGATTACTATCACCGGTATGCGGTACAGAGTAAAAATGGAGAGGCGTTTCACATTCCCAGAACATTGGCAAAAGCACTAAGGGTTCGTTTTCCCAAAAATATGGATGCCATTGATCTGGCATCGAAACTGGATTCTTAAAGTGTCTGGATCTTATGGACTGATGTTAAATGTTCAAAGTATCCGATATCCTCGTATATCGAAACCTATCGGTAAGAAATAACCGACTCACAATAGCACAGGGCAGGAACCCTGTGCTAAAAAATCGTGCTACTGTGCCAGGCAGCGAGTAACAACTGTGGTATTACCATCGGTAACTTTAACCACAAACGCCGAACTGGTCAATGCACTGACTGGTATGGTGAATGTTGATGAATTCCTGTTCAACGAATATCTGGCAAACAATTTACCTTTGAGGTCAAAGAGGGATACCGCAATAGTGGAACCAGAGAATTGGCTCGCATCAATCGATATACCGGATTTATTAAGCAGAACAGTTTTTCCGGTCACAGAAGCCGATGCATGGTTTCTTACCATGGTACCACTCTGTATAAGGATGTCACCACCATCGGGCACAGCATTAAACATCACATAATCCTTGGAATTAACCCTCAATATGGTGTCCTTCACCTCTTTGCCATCCTGGGTAACCAAAACTTCGGTCCATCCTTGAGGGAGCTCACGTCGAATAGAGAGCGGATAATTGTAAATTGAATCCGGAAGATTATCGGTCAGTTTAACTTTGATAGAATTCTGTGTGGATGATTCTACAGTCAAAGATGCTGCATCCCTTTCTTTTATATAACGGGCTACATTACCAAAAGTTTCACACCAGATTTTATCCCGGTTTTTATCCAAATAACTCAGATGTTGTTTCATCGCATCCAGATTTGTAACCGCCCAGCTATGGCCATCACTACCTATTCCATGATTACAGGTGACTGCCCATCCATTGTTGTTTGCAGCCTGATCAGCATAAGAATTTAAACCATTTGCATCATTGGGGCAACCGCTACAGGTACCAAACATTTTCGAGGAAATTTGGGCAAAGTTTCTGGGTGTTTTGGGGTTGACTTGTCCGTCACAGTTTCTTCCGGCAATATAGGTTTGCAGAACCTGAGCATCACCGGGGGTGTTGCAGTTGGGATATGCTATAGAAACGCACATCTCTCCTGGAACTTTGCTTTTAATGGTTCTTTGTGATGGCACCAATCCACTGGCATTACTATTATGCTCATTGTTATGACTGGCAACTTCATGACCTTTGGCAAAAGCAGCTTTCAAAGAATTCCAGTTGCCATCACTACATGCGCTGGGCAACACGAACAGAGTCATGTGAAAACCTTTCTCATCGAAAGCAGCTTGTCCTGAGGCGACCTGTTGGTTGGTTGAAGAGGTCGGATAATCGTCGAAGGTATGAGATATGGCTCCCTTGCAGAAATTTCCCCAGGTCCCAATCTCAAATGGCGTCTCCACCGCTGCAGAAGAAGAGAAGATAAGCGCCAAAGACATAAAAACTGCCGCCGAACTAATCACTTTTTTTCCCATGTATCGCTCCCATGTTAATTTCGTGATACTCCTTGGATATTTATATCCATAATATAATATGAAAAAAAATAAACATTTTTAGCTTTAAAACACTCTTTTTTATTATTGGTCATCATTCAAATGAAGAGAAGTGTATACATTGTGTGTACGAATCAATTTTAGATCTAAGATTAAGGTTTTCGGTTTTTAAGAAAAGATGAAGAATATAAGGAAATTTTAGATATTGTTTAAGAAAGAACCAAAGAGAAGAGTTGATGCAGGATTTTACTGTATCAACTCTCCCATAACCATCTCACTTAACAGCGAACTCTCCCAGAGACTGTAGATACGCCAGGGGTAGACCGATATCAAACCTTCTCCCCTGCACCAGATAACCCATAAATCCCTCCTCAAGCCGCAACCTGTCCAGACATGAGGTAAGCTGAAATTCGCCTTTTTCGCGAATATTGTTGGTTATGTTTTCCTCCAAAAGCTCGAAAATGCGGGGAGAAAGCACATATTGACCAAAAACGGTGCAATACTGGTCATCGGGCATATTTTCCATTCGCAGATGTTCGGCTGCATATATTGCATCCGGTTTTTCGGCAAATTCGGTGATAGCTATAACCGACTGTTCTTCTACCCAGGTACCGGTAACTGTTCCGAAATGACGGATAAGTTCTGCTGGTGTGAGTTTGAGCCCGACAACACTGCGGCCGTACTTTTCGTAAATGTCTAACAGTTGGCGTGCACAGGAAGTATCGGTATCGGAAGCATAAAGATGATCACCGAGCATAAGCAGAAATGGCTCATTGCCTACCCACTGTTTTGCGCAATATACAGCATCTCCAAATCCATTCTGGCTTTGCTGTTCAATAAAAGTGATCTTATGACCAATTTCAATAATATAGTTGGATATTTTCTGAGCTTCCTTAGAGAGTTTCGCGAAATGTTCAACTGGTGGTGGTGTATGGAAAAAATCCTCAAAGAGCTCCCTGTCACCTTTTTGTACGATTACACAGATCTCTTCAATGCCACCACTGAGAGCTTCTTCCACTATCGCCTGAATGACCGGTTTAGCGATTCCATCTTTGTCAATAATCGGAAATAGCTCTTTTTTAACAGCCTTGGTCGCCGGAAAGAGTCGTGTGCCAAAACCGGCAGCAGGAATAACCGCCTTACGCACTTTCCTGGCAGATGATAAAGTAAGACTGAGGCATTGCATGTGAAGTTCTGATTCGATGATTTTAATTACCTTTTCCTGGGTTTGCAGATCCTTTACCAGAAGTTGTGCAGTCCCGTCACCCTGTGATCCTACCCCTTTACCTCCCAGAATGAATGGTTGTATTGAGGGCCAGGATAAAAGTTTGTGAAGTACTGGTGAAGTGAGCTGAGAGGGACACACAGGCATGCATGCTTTGTCGAATTCTGCCTGAGATTGGGTCATCAGTTTACCAAGAGTAACAGCATCGCCCTTCTTTATTGCTTCGACTGCACTCCTGGTTATAGATGCGCTGATTTTACCCAGATAATCCTGGACAGCACGTTGCATGTCATTATCCGGGAAAGGATAGCATTTATTGAGTTTGCTTAGTATCTCCTTGGTGTCTTTTCCTTTACACAGGTCAACAATCACGAAATAAAAATTTCCCCCCACCGCTACTTCTTCCACATCTACCCGATCACCATCAAAGGTCATCAATATTGGGCGATCTCCATAGGCACATCCCTGGTCCATTCGGCCACAACGTGATGGAGTGGTGATTTCACCCAGGTATGCAAACTCCATCTCTCCGCGGATAGTCATTTTAAGATCATAGATGCGATTAAATGCACGGGCTACAAGCACAGTGGTAGCAGCACTGGAGGAAAGTCCTTTTTTTACCGGCAGATCAGTCTTATAATTAACAATCTCCAGTCCATGCACTCTGTAATGAGTAAGCACCTGATAAGCCACACCAGCCACATAACTGAAGATCCCACCTTTCTGAGCCTCTTCAAGCAGAGCCTCACGGTTCATGGGGATTTCAAATACCTGATCGGTCAAAGTGGTTTTGAATATTAATTTCGAAGGATGAGCTTTAACTTCGGCATAAAGCCCCTGATTGGTTCCACTAATCAGAGTATAACCTTTTTCCAATGCACCATTTATCCTGCGATAACCGCCAGCCCAATCGGTATGCTCACCAAAAAGGCAGATTCTTCCGGGAACAAAGATTTTCATGGTCTGAATTCTCTCTATTTAGTGATAGAAATGATAAAAAGAGAAAATAATCAATAGAAGAGAATTAGGCTACGGAAAGATTGCGGAGTGCCATATAAACTGATTTGACACTCATTAGACAACTATTTATCTTACAGTATTCATAAAAAAGATAACCATTAAAAAACCATTTTTCACCCAATTAGGGGGGTCTTGTATGAATAAATCATCCCTTTTAAAAAACAGTTTTTTACTATTGGTCTATTTACTTTTTTCAGGTTCGCGAACTGATATTTATGGGCAGACAGATTTTTATTTGGATGCTCAAATTTATTTCGATTACAAATGGTCTGTTACACAGAAATGGAATGATCTCACAGGAGACTGGAATGACACCCTAAAAGTATCTTACACCATACCCGGTGCAAATGGCAAACCTTCTGAAATAATTACCCGTAGATACGATGATTTATCTGGTGATCTACGCGAAGTAATCACTTACGATGGTGACAAAATAGCGAATACGGTTGGCTATATAAAGGACTCTTTGAGTGGCGAATACCAAAAAAAACCTTCCTACACCTCAACACGCTGGTATTCAGGAGACATTCTGGTAAAAATCGAAAACACATTTCAAATTTCTGAAGACAGTGATGTCAAATTGCATTCTGAGACCAGATTCAGTTACCAAAATCAGAGAAAAAATGCAGACTCTACGTTTACAAAATTCAGCGGAACAATAGAAGATCTGACTCAGCAAGGTATTGCACCGGAAGATACTGTCTGGTTATTTAATAACAGAAGTGAATATAGTTATAAGGAAAACAGCATTGTGACATTACAATATGACAACGAAGGCTCCCCAAATGGTAAAGATTCTACTGTCTTTATCGGAGATAAAATATCGGAAATTTATGAATTTGGGTTTAAAAATGATGGGGAATTGGTAGTCATGGGATTAACAAAAATTACCTATGATGGAGATCTTATTACCCAAATTATATATCAGGAAAGAGAAAATGAATCATTAGTTAACAGGGAGCGGACACAGTTTTTCCATACTCCTTATCCTTTAGCAGGCACTAAACACATCAGCTCTTCCCACAAAACAAACCGCATCAGTGCCTTTGTATCAGAAAGTAATGGTTTCTATACGGTCAATCTTTCTCTGAACCAGTTATCAGATGTTTCCATCTGCCTTACCGATCTCAAAGGAAGAAAACTGGGAAATAATGTAAACCGAAGAGTTATGCCAGGATCTTCCTCCCTGCCCCTGCCCGTTTTATCACCTGGAAAATATCTGTGTCATATTATAAGCGGTCAGGAGCGTACGGTTGTTCCTTTTACAAAAATAAAGTAGAATTTGTAATGTGATTTCAGCTAAGGCGGATTGATGAAAACTTTCTATTTTACCGCAACCGGAAACTGCCTTTATGCAGCAAAGCAAATTGGCGGGGCACTTATTTCCATTCCCAAGGTATTAAAGCAGGGAATTACCTCCTTCGAGGATGAAAAAATGGCGATAGTCGTCCCCTGTTACTATTTTGGGACACCGCGGATAGTTCAGAAGTTCTTCCAGGCTGTCAGACTAAAAGCCCCTTATATAGCTGCAGTTATGAGTTATGGTAATTTCATGGCTGCAGGTATTCATGATTTGCGTAAACATGCTAAAAGAAATGGCATCACTCTGAGTTATTCAAAATCAATTCTCATGACTGATAATTATCTGCCGCTTTTCAGAGTTGAGGACCAGCTCAGGCTGGAAACTTCGAAACGGATTCCTGAAAACATTGGCAAGATTGCCAACGATATTAATCACTCCAGAATAATAATGGAAAAGGTCTCTGCCACTAGCAAAATTTTCAGTTCCATTTTCCAGTTTTTTTACAGAAAATCCTGGGGTAAAAAAGACCGGAATTTCTGGATTGATGAGAGTTGCAATGGATGTAAGATTTGCGAGCAGGTCTGCCCGGTGGACAATATAAAAGTTGAAAGAAAGCCGCTTTATCATAATAACTGCGAAGAGTGCCTTGGCTGCATTCATCTATGCCCGCAAAAGGCTATTCATTTGAAAAAAGAACGGGGACCCGGCAGGTTCAGAAACAGCAATGTGACAGTTAAAGAGATAATAGATTCCAACAATTAAACCAGTGCCATACCATATTAATAAAAAAAACGTAATAATATTAAACCTAAATTCCTCAACTGGATGCGTCGTACCAGCATAACCTGTCGCTTGCTAAGCCATATTTCGCCTTTATCACCTCGCAGATAAAGCCTTCAACACCTTCAAATCTAATCATTTCAATCTGTTATGCGACTACTTCCGCACAAATTGCGAAAATCAGGTTAATTCGAAAAAAACAGGAAATAATCTCAAAACAATATCTATAATAGAAGTAATCAAAATAAAATATCTTAACAAAAAAAATCAGAGATGTCAAACAACTGTATGGCAAAAAGCTGATTTATTGCCACTTTTAAGCTTTACTAAAGAGTTCAACCAACTTTAATCCTGCAAAAAACGCCAAAGTAGCACCAAATAAAGTACCTGCAAGGTAAAATGAGGCTAAAAGATATTCTTTTCCCTTATAATACTGCCCCAATTCAAATATTAAAGAAGAAAGGGTGGTAAATCCCCCACATACTCCGGTGGCCAGAAAGAGTCTGGTTTCATTTGAAAAAAGTGGAATATTCACCGATAATCCGGTCACGATTCCAATCAGAAAACAACCAGCAAAGTTTGAAACCATGGTCCCAAAAGGGATCATGCTAAAATTCTGAAACACAATAGCCATCAGGTAGCGCAACATAGATCCAACAAAACCACCGGTTCCTACCAGAATAAACGGAAAGAAAAACTTCATCATAAATCTAAAACCCCTCTTTATTTATCCCAAATTCGAAATCTGAAGACTTATATTTAAAGGATGGTTAATATACTTTTTTTTTTGACTTTGTTATTTATTCTATCGTATTTTATACACTTGCCGTCTGGAATCAGTCCGGGCAGGAATCCTTCCTCTCAGTTGCGGTTAGCGTTAAAATAACCCCGGATGGCCAAAAAATTTATTCTTTCAGGGCGTTTAGCTCAGATGGTTAGAGTACTACCTTGACATGGTAGGGGTCACTGGTTCGAGTCCAGTAACGCCCAGTTTAAGTTATGCCTCTCTTCCTTATCCTTAATTTGTTCTTAAATGGAGAAAAAAGGGTAGAAGGTGGTTTATTGTATTTGTAAATAGGTATCCGATTTAATCGGAAAATGGAAGATAATCAGTTATGAAAATAATATTACCTGATGGTAACATCAAAGAGATGCCTGAAGGCAGTTCTGCGATGGATTTAGCTAAAAGTATAAGTTCCAAACTTGCTCAAGCAGCACTGGCTGCCAAAGTAAACGGATCACTTGTTGATCTTAACAGAGAACTTAAGGATAACGACAAAATTGCTATCATCACTTTTGATGATCCTGAAGGCAAATCGGTTTTCTGGCATTCATCTTCACATCTGATAGCTCAGGCAGTTCAGGAACTCTTTCCCTCGGCCAAAATTGCCATTGGTCCTGCAATTGAAAGCGGTTTTTATTACGATTTTGATGTAGACAAGCCCTTTACTCCTGAAGATCTGGCTGCTATAGAAGCTAAGGCAAAGGAGCTGGCATCTAAGAAACTGGAGATAAAACGCAGTGAACGGGAATGTTCACAGATGAGGGAGTACTTTGAATCCAGAGATGAGATCTATAAATTAGAATTGCTCAATGATATTGAGGGTACACCCAGCATATACAGTCAGGGAAACTGGCTTGATCTTTGCCGGGGGCCACATCTTCCCAACACCGGTTATATCAAGGCCATAAAGCTCTTATCCACAGCTGGAGCTTACTGGCGTGGCAGCGAAAAAAACAAGATGCTTCAGAGAATTTATGGCATCTCCTTTCCTAAGCAGTCTATGCTCGATGAGTATCTTAACATGCTGCAAGAGGCACAGAAACGGGATCACAGGAAACTTGGTAAGGAACTTCAACTGTTCTCTTTTCATCAGGAAGGGGCTGGATTTCCTTTTTGGCATCCTGCAGGAATGGTGCTTTACAATATTATTACCGATTACAGCCGCAGAGAGCATATCCGGGCTGCTTATCAGGAAGTAAAGACTCCAATTATTCTCAATGAGGAGCTTTGGAAAAGAAGCGGTCATTATGATAAATATCGTGATGCCATGTATTTCACAGAAATAGATGAAGCTAAGCATGCAGTGAAACCAATGAACTGCCCCGGCCATCTTTTGATATTTAAGAATGCCGCACATTCATACCGTGAATTTCCTATTAAGTTTTTTGAATTTGGGCTGGTACATCGTCATGAAAAATCCAGTACTTTGCATGGATTGTTCAGAGTGCGTCAATTTACCCAGGATGATGCGCATATATTCTGCACTCAGGAGCAAATTCAACAGCAGATTACAGAAGTGATTAAGTTCATTATTAATATGTACCGGACCTTTGGTTTTGACAACTACAAGATGGAGCTTTCTACCCGTCCCGAAAAATTTATTGGTTCAATAGAGATGTGGGACAAGGCAGAAAGTATACTCAAGAATGTTCTTGAAACTCAGGGTTATAATTACCAGCTTAATCCTGGAGATGGGGCTTTTTATGGTCCTAAAATTGACTTTCATATCCGGGATGTACTTAATCGAAGCTGGCAGTGCGGAACTATTCAGCTTGATTTCAGTATGCCAGAGAGACTGGAGATTGAGTACACAGCAGAAGATGGAATGAAAAAAAGGCCGGTAATGATCCATCGTGCACTTTTTGGTTCCATGGAACGGTTCATTGGTATATTACTGGAGCATTATGGTGGAGCACTTCCTCTATGGCTCTCACCTGTTCAACTTAAAATTCTAGCAGTATCTGATCGGTTTATTGATTATGCCCGCAGGGTGCATAAGGAGGCCCTTGATGCCGGGATACGTGCTGAAATAGATGACAGAAGTGAAAAGATCGGTTATAAGATAAGGGATGCTGAGCTGCTCAAAGTGCCCTGTATGGCTATTGTGGGTGAAAAAGAGCAGCAGGCCGGTACCGTTTCGGTTCGCATTCATGGAAAAGGTGATCAGGGGGCAATTCCTCTGAATCAGTTAATAAACCGACTGCAAGAATCAAACAAGCCCGGTTTGAACATCCAAAACATTTAAAGGAGGTCTTTTATCAATAGATTTCGTCCTCAGACTAAAGACGGTGACACTACCAGAATCAACACAGAGATCCGCTCCCCGCGTGTACGAGTAATCAGCGCTGATGGTGAGGCTCTGGGAATAATGTTAATTAGTGATGCATTGGCCAAAGCAGAAGCCGCGGCTCTTGATCTGGTAGAAGTTGCGCCTACCGCCGATCCACCGGTATGCCGCATAATGGATTATGGTAAATTCAAATACGAAAAATCCAAAAAAGCAAAAGAGGCAAAAAAGAAGCAGCATGTTATGCATTTAAAGGAAATCAAGCTTCATCCAAAAACCGATGAGCATGACTTCAACTTTAAAATGGAACATGCACGAAACTTTCTGCTTAAAGGTGACAGGGTTAAGGCTACGGTGGTTTTCAGGGGAAGAGAAATAACACATATTGATTTTGGCCATAAAATCCTGGAACGTCTGGATAATTGCCTTGCGGATTTGTCTCAAATTGAAGTTGCCGCAAAAATGGAGGGGAAAAATATGATTTCCATATATGTTCCCGATAAAGCAAAAATCAAAGAGTACAACCGTAAGCTTGATCTGGAGAAAAAGGAAGAGCAATCACAGCAGATCAACAACAATAATCAGTAAAACTGTAATATTTTCTGATAAAAATGGGAGTATTTTATGCCGAAGATGAAAAGTCGTAAGTCCGCAAAGAAACGTTTCAGAGTGACTGCAAATGGACATGTGAAACGAGGGAAAGCATTTCACACCCATATTTTAAACAAAAAGGACCGTAAGCGCAAACGCAATCTGCGGCAGACGGCTTTTGTTTATGCCGGAGTAGAGAAAAAGGTTCGCGCCATGATTTCGGTGTGATTTTTCCATATTTACATAACTGATTTTTCTGAATTTTTATAAAAGGAGTTAGAAATGCCAAGGGCTAAGAACCGTGTTGCATCACGGGCTAAACGCAAAAAATTGCTCAAAATGACAGCAGGATATTATGGAAAACGTGCAAATTGTTATGCAATTGCCAAAGATACTTTCTTGCGGTCAGGTGTTTTCGCTTATGATCATCGCAAACAGAATAAACGCAATTTCCGTTCTCTGTGGATCATGAGGATTAATGCTGCAACCCGCCAGTACGGTGTTACATACGGGAAGTTCATTTCAGGATTGAAGGCTAAAGGGATAGAGCTTGACAGAAAAGCTTTGGCTCATCTGGCACTTCATGAACCGGATGCATTCAAAAAATTAATTGATACTATAGCAGCATAAGGATTGAAATGATTTCTGAAAGTGCCGGTAGCGGCCATTCATTAAAAGATCTTGATCAGATTCGTCAGGATGCAGAATCCGAATTGGCGGCTGTTAAGGATAAGGAAACTGCCGAACAGTTCCGTATTAAATATCTGGGAAAAAAAGGAATTCTACGGGAAATTTTAAAATCACTTAAGGACATGCCTGAAGTGGAGCGGCGGGAGTTTGGGGCCAGGGCAAATGAGCTTAGAATGTCCATAGAGCAAAAATTCGAGCAAGCGCCCTGGAAAAATTCAATTGAGGATAAAGCTTCTCTTTCGTTTGACCCTACTCTTCCGGGATTTCCTTTTCCAAAAGGAAGCATTCATCCTTTGATGCGAGTCCGAAATGAAATAAGGGATATTTTCCTGAGCATGGGGTTTTCTGTGGCCTACGGGCCTGAGGTTGAAACCGATTACTATAATTTCGAAGCACTCAATACTCCCGCATTTCATCCTGCCCGCGATATGCAGGATACTTTTTACATTTCAGAGTCGGTACTTCTTCGGACGCAAACTTCTCCAGTGCAAGTTCGTACCATGGAGAATCGTAAGCCGCCTTTCCGTTATATTATGCCTGGTCGGGTTTATCGCAATGAAGAGATCAGCGCTCGCAGCTACTGTCTTTTTCATCAGCTCGAAGGACTTTATGTAGATGAAAATGTAAGTTTCTCAGATCTTAAGGGGACACTGCTTGCTTTCTGCCGCAGATTTTTTGATGAAAAAACACACATTAAAATCCGTCCCTCATTTTTCCCTTTCACAGAACCCAGCGTAGAAGTCGATGTTGAATGTTTCTTATGTGGAGGGAAGGGCTGCAGTATCTGTAAGAGAAGTGGGTGGCTTGAAGTGCTGGGTGCTGGTATGGTTCATCCTAATGTTTTAAAAAACGTAGGAATTGATACCGAAAAATACACAGGTTTCGCCTTTGGTATCGGTATCGAACGAATTGCGCTTCTAAAGTATGGTATCGAAGACATCCGTTTCTTTTATGAAAACGATGTCCGTTTTTTAAAACAGTTCTAAGCTTGAAACAGGGTAACCGATTTTGCGGTTACTTCAAGCCAGACGTATAAGTAATTCACCCATTTCAGGGTGATTTATGTGAATAAAATTGCCTTAATTGAAGAAAATTTATTATGAGAGTAGTATATAGCTGGCTGAAAGATTTTGTTGATATTGATATTCCAGTAAACGAACTGGCAGATGCGCTTACATCTGCTGGTCTGGAAGTGGCTTCGATCGAACAATACCACATTCCTGATGGAGTTAAGATTGCCAGGGTTCTTCATACAGAAAAACATCCCAATGCAGACAGGCTATCAGTTTGCAAGGTAGATGCCGGAGAGCAGGAACCATTGACGATAGTCTGTGGTGCAGGTAATGTCAGAGCCGGAATGACTACAGCACTGGCTTCAATTGGAACCGTTCTGGGTGAAAATTTTCACATTAAAAAATCAAAAATCAGGGGTGTAGAGTCATTCGGGATGCTTTGTTCTGAGGAGGAACTGGGCCTTTCCCATAACCATGATGGTATTATGGATTTGCCTTCTGACTTTAAAGTCGGTGAAGCGCTCTCCGCTTATTACAATGATGATGCAGTAATTGAGATCGAGATTACACCTGATCGTGGTGACTGCTTAAGTGTTCTGGGAGTTGCCAGAGAAGTTTCGGCCAGGTTTGGGTTACCTTTAAAAAATATCGCGAAAATTCCGGTTGAAACAGATGGCCTTCGAATTGATGATTTTATTTCTGTTTCAATCGAAGCAACTGATCGCTGCCCCAGATACTGTGGAAGGCTGATTAAGGGAGTGCAGATTAAACCATCACCCCATTGGATGCAACGGCGATTGGCCCTGGGAGGTATAAGACCTATTAATAATGTGGTGGATGTAACCAATTATATCCTTCTTCAATACGGTCAACCAATGCACGCATTTGACTATGCATCTTTGAAGCAGAAAAAAATCGTAGTCAAAAGAGCAGAAAAAAAATTATCGTTCAATACATTAGATAATGTTGAGCGGGAGCTCATTGCTGAAGACCTTCTTATTTGTGATGGAGATCAGCCAGCGGCACTCGCTGGAATAATGGGTGGTGCAGGATCTGAGATCCTTGATAGCACAACCGATGTTTTTCTTGAGTGTGCATTTTTTGAGCAAACCGGCATCCGAAAAACCTCAAAAAGGCTGGGTCTATCGACCGATTCATCTTACAGATTCGAACGGGGAGTTGATCCCGACAAAGGATTGATCGATGCCATTGACACTGCTGCTCAATTAATTCTGGAGACTGCTGGCGGTAAAATTGCATCGGGCAGAATCGATGAATATCCTAAGCCTTTTTCACTACGCACTATTATTATCCGTCCATCAAAAGCCTCAAAGGTTCTTGGAGTAACACTCAGTTTAGATCAGATCTATTCTTTTCTTGCATCTCTGGGTTTCGAATGCACTGTTAAATCGCCAGATCAGATCAGTTGCGTTGTACCTCTTTTTCGTCATGATATCACCATTGAAGAGGATCTGATTGAGGAAGTTGGTCGGATGTATGGTTATGATAATATTGTTCCATCCGAAACCGCTCCGGTATATCTGAATACAGGTTTACCGCTGACCGAAAGGATCACCGACAAGCTAAGAACTGCTCTTGCGTTTTTTGGATTACGGGAAATCGTAACCAACAGCATGACTTCAGAAAAGCTGCATTCTCTGCTTACTCCAAAGATTTCTCCAGTAGTGATTTTGAATCCTCTGAATCCGGAAATGGCTCAGATGAGAACCACATTGGCTGGCAGCATGTTAGGAGTTTTGGCTTATAACCTAAATCGCAAAAATACAAACAATCATTTCTTTGAATTAGGCAGAATATTCGAACAGACCCAGTCTGGTACAGTTGAACGGCAGGTTATAGGTATTCTGATTGAAGGGAACTATTGGGCCAACAGTTGGAACACTGCGGCTCTTCCCTGCGACTTTTATATACTCAAGGGAATTATTGAGTCTTTTGGAGCCCATAGTGGAATTGGGGAGTTCACTTTTAAACCTGCATCCTTTGATTCCGCTTTGATTTGGGAAAAAGAAGCAGCCCTGGTCAGTAATGGCATAATTAAGGGAATTGCGGGAAAAGTTTCTAAGAGAATCTGTGACCATTTTGATATCAAGTCATCTGTCTATTATTCCGAATTGGATGTAACATTATTACTACAATCCTCTCAGCCGCAGCCCAGATACAGACAGCTTCCCAGGTTTCCGGCATTGGAGAGGGATTTTTGTTTTGTAATGGCTGATGAGTTGAAGGCATCAGAGATTATCAGTGAGATTTACAATGTTTCACCGCTCGTTGAGGAAGTTTCTCCTTTTGACCTCTATAGGGGGGAAAAACTGGGAGCAGGTCGTAAAAGTGTTGCTTTCAGTGTAAAACTTCGTTCATTAGAGAAAACTCTTACTGATAAAGAAGCAGAAGGTATCTGCTCGGCAATCGTTTCGACAGTGCAGTCAAAATTCGGTGCTCAGCTTCGTACCTGAAAAAGTGTTGACATCTATTAGTTACAGCAGTAGGATAATACCAATAGAAGCTATTGGTGTTTTTCTATAACTTTGTATATATTAAAACAGGCCTGTTTACGTAATCTTAGCTTGCAGTGTAAAAGGGCCTGCGAAATAACCTTTTTAACCAGGGTCTAAGACCCGTTATATTATATAATACAGGAGAAGGGAGTAACCTTGTCTATCGATTTTCTTAATGAATTGGAAGATAAAGTACAGGCGCTGATTACTGCACTGGATAATGTACGCAAAGAGAATAACCAGCTTCGAGAGGAGCTCAATCAGAACAGTAATAAGATTTCAGATATGGAATCTGAAAATGATCAACTCAAAGCTGAACTGGAGATGCTAAAAAGCGACTCTCAGAACCAGCAGAACAAGCTCAATATTACTGCTGAACGAATTCAGGGACTTTTAGCGAAATTGGAAATGGTACAACAGTAATCAGACCAAAAATGTAACTGGTCGGGGGTTGTATGAGCTCGTCCATGGAAAGCGTTCGAGTTGTCATTTTTGGTGCAGAGTATCAGATCAAAAGCGATGTAAATATCGAAACCATCAGGCAGATTGCCGAGTTTGTTGATTCCAAGATGGCAGAGATCCGACAAAACACAGCGATTCATGATCAAGTAAAAATAGCAGTTTTGTCAGCGCTGAACATTGCAGGTGAACTGTTTGAATGTAAAACCAAATATGAAGAAAGTGCCAATAAGATACGAAAACTACAGCAGACTGTCGAATTGTTGACACAAAAAATCGACAGTGCAATGCAATAGCTTTTTTATTTATTGTTTTTAGGCACTGCTCAAAAACCTCCTTGCCCGATTCTCCCGTACAGTTAACAATCACGGAAAGTATCTGCTTTTCCAGTTTCAATGACTTTGTAGACTGTGGAGCAGGATTGACTCCTCTCCATTTTTAATATATTCACTATAAATCTTTTCAGGAGGTTTAGATGGGTG
>CAYYNL010000086.1:0-19231 GCA_964472925.1 uncultured Fibrobacter sp.
AGCAGTCAGAGAGATTATTACAGCTCGGCTTCTCCAAACACCTTTTTTTGTGTTCATATTTCATTCTCCCTTTATGTAAGAAAAATTTTGTTACCACTGTCTGTTTTTTTAAGATTATAAACTTTGCCAGATATTAATGAATTTATATAAGAGATGTCTGATTTTCAGTATAAAAGTTAAAACCATGAGATTTTTCAATTATCTGCATATACGTATATACAATATAATCAAAAAATGTAATCTCGAACGTATTTGTCTTTTAAAAAAATTGAAACGATATTATTTAGTAATAAATCCCTGAATCGACCCGCTTTTTACAAAAATTATAACAGTACTAATACTAAATTGTCTGTTCATTAGAGTTTAGTATCAAATTGGCAATGATGTCCGTGTGCTGGGAGTTAATTTAATGGCAGTTTATCAGGAATCTTCATATTTTTGGACAGATCCATATTGGATTTTTCTGCTTGACGTTGATCATTGAGTTAAACGCTTGATGTTCAATTATTCATCACGTTTTGGTTCTGCCACTTTGTTTGAACGGTAATGGTTTTAAAAGTACTTAGTTCAATGATCCGAGTCCGGAAATGTTAAAAACTGTGTAAAGAATAATTAGTTCTATTAAACAAATCAAATGATTCTGGAAAGACAGATAAGGGCCAGGAAAACTCGGGCAGGATCTTTTTACAATCAGATTCTCATTACTTCAAATGTAGCTGTAGGATTCATTATCTCAAATCTGGAATCTACCAGACGAAGTTCCCTGCTTGCTGCATTGTAAGTCTTTTCAAATACAGTAAACACCGAATTGGCCATCTTTCCAAGTGATTCAGATGCATTACCTGACTGAAGATATCTTCCAAGAAAAAGTGCAGAAACAAGATCACCTGCTCCATTAGGATCGGGTTTCATGGCTAATCTGGGTGTAGTGATAATCCAGTCTTCTCCCTTGTCAGAGAGATACATTGAGATCCCGCTGTCATCATTATTATTCTGAAAGCTGGTGATAAGCACAATCTGAGGTCCCTGCTCCCTTATGATGCGGCATGCCTCGCGTGCCTGTGAAATTTCCGTTATCTTCATGTCAGCAAGATATTCCGCCTCAAACTGATTTGGTGTAACAATTGTAGCAATCTTCAGTGCCTCGTTCTTTATAAAATCCGGTATCGACGGATGAACAAAGAATCCACGACCATAATCACCCATCACTGGATCAAGGCAGTAAAGTGCTCCAGAACGGATCGCTCTGACCCTCTCGACAGCTTCGACAATCGCCATACCCACCTCGGTAGTTCCCATATAACCACTCAGCACAGCATCACATAAAAGCCCGCCACGTTTCTCAATTCCCTGAAGAATATTTCTTATGTGCTGTGCAGAAAAAACCTCACCTGTCCATTCCCCGTATCCGGTATGATTCGAAAATTGAACAGTGTTAATTACCACGACTTCCTGCCCGATAAGCTCAAGAGGGAAAACCGCTGAACGATTACCTACATGTCCAAAAGCCACATGGGACTGAATTGAGAGAATCATCTTGTTTAATCCTGCTACAATGCATAAAACTTACATTTTAAAAATGGGATCATTTCTTGGCACAGCATCTACCCTAAATCAAAAGCCAGATTCGATAAAGAAAAATCTCTGTGATAGACCCCCAAGCGCAAACGGATCCATGCCCTAAAAACCATAATTCAAACCCCAGATGGGCAACCTTAGCGCGAAAAGATGTCACCTTGGGGTTAAGAACAAATTACGAAGGAAAAGGAAGGAAACTTGACTTTGCATTGCTGCTGCAGTTTCCTCCGGTTTCCTTATATCATTTAGAGGTTTCCGAAAAATCGATTACCCTAACCATTATTACACCATTGATACTTTTAATGCTTTCCTCAACAGAAGGACTTATCTTCCCATCGATATCGATAATATTATAGGCATAATCACCTTTGTGATGGTTAATCATACCCAGAATATTTATCTTTTCGGAAGCAAGAATCGAAGAAAACTGGCCAACCATGTTGGGAATATTTCTGTTAGCAATAACGATTCTGGTCGGAGCCATTGAATCAAGTTCGCAATCCGGGAAATTGACCGAATTTTTTATATTGCCTTTCTCCAGAAAGTTTCTCATTTGGTTAACTGCCATTATTGCACAATTGTCTTCTGCTTCAGGCGTAGAAGCCCCCAAATGAGGAAAAGCGATTACATTTTCCATTTTCAAAAGTTCCTCATCAGGAAAGTCGGTGACATAAACCGAAACTATTCCCTGATCAAGCGCTTCCTTGAGATGTTCATTATTAACCAGTCCACCACGTGCAAAGTTGAGCAGACGCGCCCCCTTTTTCATGATAGCCAGACGTTCACGGTTAATAAAGCCCTTGGTCTTGTCTGTAAGGGGAACATGCAAGGTAATATAGTCAGATGCAGCAATCAGACTTTCCAGACTACGGGCTCTTTTTACATTACTGGACAATCCCCATGCAGCTTCAACCGAAATAAAAGGATCATATCCGCTTACCTGCATTCCCAGCGCTACAGCATCATTGGCAACCATCACCCCAATCGCACCAAGCCCGACAATTCCCAGTCTTTTACCTTTTAATTCCGGTCCTACAAAATCAGATTTTCCTTTTTCGATCAGATTGGGAACCTCATCTCCTCTGCCAACCAGAGTCTTTGCCCACATCAGTCCTGGAAAAATCTTTCTGGAAGACATCAGAAGTCCTGCAATCACCAGTTCCTTGACACTATTTGCATTTGCACCTGGAGTATTGAAAACCACTATTCCCCTCTCAGAGCACTTATTTACCGGAATATTGTTTACTCCTGCACCTGCTCTGGCAACCGCCTTAACCGATGCAGGAATTTCCATTTCCAGCATGTTAGCGCTTCTAAGCAAAATAGCATCGGGATTAATAATCTCAGATGCTATTTCATAGTCATCTCTAGGCAGCAGTTCCAGTCCAATGTTTGCTATTTTATTAAGAGTCTGAATCTTATACATCTAAAATCTCCTCTCAGGCATGTTCCATTTCGAATTTTTTCATGAATTCCACCAGCGCTTTTACACCTTCCTCAGGCATTGCATTATAGATGCTAGCCCGCATTCCACCTACCAGCCGGTGTCCTTTAAGGTTGACAAATCCAGCGCTGTCAGCCTTTTTGATGAATTCCTTATTAAGCTCCTCACTGGCAGTCACAAAAGGAACATTCATAAGCGAACGGTACTGCGGTTCCGCTGTAGGTTTAAACATTCTGGAATTATCCAGAAAGTCATAAAGTATAGCTGCCTTTCGTTCATTGATTTTCTGCATGGAAGCCACTCCGCCCTGTTCTTTAAGCCATTCCAGCACCAGTTTCATAATGTAAATACTGTAGCATGGCGGAGTGTTAAACATGGATTCATTCTCTATATGAGTGCTGTAATCAAGCATGGTAGGGGTGTTATCTATTGGTTTACCGGCAAGATCTTCTCTTATGATGACAACAGTCAATCCGGCAGGTCCCAGATTTTTCTGTGCACCAGCATAGATTAATCCGAACTTGCTGACATCATACTCTTCAGAGAGAATATTGGAAGACATATCCGCAACCAGAGGCAACGCCCCAGTATCAGGAATACTACGATAACGGGTGCCAAATATGGTGTTATTTGTGGTAATGTGTACATACGCAGCTTCAGGATCGAACATACTTTTATCAAGTGTTGGAATATAAGAGAAATTCTTATCTTCAGAAGTAGCCACAACCCTAACAGTACCAAAACGTTTTGCTTCGGCAATGGCCTTTTTAGACCAGACTCCGGTATTAACAATATCTGCTTTTTTCTTTTGACCCATCAGATTCATGGGTACCATGGCAAACTGCATGGATGCCCCGCCCTGAAGAAAAAGAACCTTGTAATTTTCGGGAATCCGCATTACTTCCCGTAAAAGAGCCTCCGCATCCTTGATAATCTTTTCGTATACAGCCGAACGGTGACTCATTTCCATAACCGATTGCCCGGATCCGTTGTAATCAAGCATCTCCTGGGCCGCTTTACGCAGTACTGGTTCAGGAAGCATCGATGGGCCTGCAGAAAAGTTATAAACTCTTGCCATAAAATATTCTCCTTCTTACGAAAAAAGTATTTATAAAGCGGTGGAAACGCTGATAAGTGCAGAAAGTATACGTAACTCACCGTCAATATCGATTTGTTTTACAAAAACATCCTTGTCTTTTGCCTTAACAGGTACAGGCGCAAAATTAACTATTCCTTTTACTCCTCCCTCAACCAGACGATCGGCCACTTCCTGGGCACTCTCCGCAGGCACGGTAATAATAGCCAAATCGATACTGAGAGAACGGACAACTTCACTTATCCGATATGCCGGGAAAAGCTCTACTGAAGTCTTTAGAGTTTCCAGTCGGTTGATACTTGAGTCGAAACCTGCCACCAGTTTGAACTCTTCTCCCAGCTGATAGTTCAGAATCGCAGAACCTATTCGGCCCAACCCCACCACACAGACCCTTCGAACAGTAGCTAATCCAAGAGCGTCTTCTATCAGGCTCTGTAATTTGCGGACATCGTAACCGGCACCAGAGTTGCCGACCACACCTAAGAAACTGATATCTTTGCGGATACTGTGAGCAGGAACTCCAAGGAGCTGCCCCAGCTCTTTAGAAGACAGTTGGTTTTGCAGGTTTATCTGGCTGATTAGCTGGTATAAAGCACAAAGCCTGGAGATAGCTGGTGTAGGAATATTGTTCATGACCCCTCTTCTGTGATTTTTTTCACAACTACAATATAGTTTATTTTGCACATTTTTGCAAGACATAACTTATATGGACATTCAAATGGATGATGAAGGTAATTCTTTGTGATATTTTTCACAGCAATTATTTTCCCCAGAGATGATTTCTTGGTTACTATTTCTGGGACAATCCAAATTTTGCTTTGACTGGACAGATGCTTTATTGGATAATATTACTTAAAACTGAAAAAACGTCTTCTTGACCATACTACAATAGAAAAGACCAATAAATGCCAAGCGATGTTGCCGAAGTCAAACGAAGATTACTGCTGCTGCTTAATGATCAGAATCTGGTAGATGATTATATCCGACAGTACGGTGCTACCATCGATATTAAATATATTAAAGCAATAAAGGAAAAACGGGAGCCAGACACCAGGACCGAAAATAACGATGATAGCAGCGGACAGGATCCGGTTTATGAGATTAAAGTAAAATGCCCGGTTTGCCATTTTCCCAGAATTAGCTGCAATGAATTACGGGCTAAAAGTCAGCAGATACTACCCAACAAATTTCTTATACCCACCTATAACGGAGCATGCGGTTTCAGGACTGTGGATTACAACTTGATTGCGGTTACAGTATGTCCCAAATGCCTTTTTGCATCACCAGACAAGAAAGACTTCTCCCGAAGTGGTCTTCAAGATCAAGCCGAAATAAAAAGTCAGATCGCTAATGGAATACTTATGGTGCTTAATGAGAAGATCAATGAGCGAAAAGCACTTTTAGGTTCGGTTACCGATTATTTAAACTATTTCAAACGCCCCCGATCGGTTGAAGCCGCAATCGACAGCTACAAACTTGCCATAGCCAGGGCAAAAGCAGAAGCCTGGTACGAACAGCCTTACTCTCTCTATAAACTTGGTGCATACACTTTAAAGATAGCCAAAATATTGAAAGATTCCGGCAAAGATAACAGTGAGCAGCTAAAAGTGGCACTTGAATATTTCGAAGACGCCTTCAGGACATCGAACTGTCCTTCAGAAGATCTTGAGATGCAAGTGATCTACACTATTATTGCTCTTAACATTAAGCTTTCTGATTTCAAAAAAGCGAATTCTTTTCTAACAGTTTTTTCCAATCTGTTAAATGACCGGACTGCAGAGATGAAAGAAAATCCCAAACTTAACACGGTTACAATAGAAAAGTGGGCAGATCGAGCTAAGATTTTATGGGAAGACAGGGAGAATCCAGATCTTTTCAAAGATGAATAAGTTTTCAAGATAATGAAAATTTTAAATCATAAAGAGTCATAATTTCGCACATGCAAATTTCTACTCTTACAGAAAAGTTACAATTCCTTTCGAAAAGCTTCTAAGGCCGATAGCCTAAAGGCTCTGTGCGATTCACATGAAAGAATCGTCCAATATTAAGCCAAATTTATTTCTAATTCTTCCCTTATTCTTTATTCATCCAAAAATTATTCAAAGTATAGCTTTACAAGCTTTACGCAAGAAGTTTCTAATATGGGAAATACTCTGTTTTTAATAAAAAGGCCCTCTATCTTATTCCTTTTTTTTCGTTATTTCATTATTCGATATACCTCTCTCCTATTCCTTCCATCGGGTACCTTCCCTCTTCCATAATGCACCCAGAAATGTATTATTTTATGGGCACATTCCTTAATTCCAAGGAGAATCCATGTATAAAAAACTGTTATCATATCTGTTTTTTTTGTGCCTTTTTTCTGTAATCTTCTGTTTTGGCCCATTCGACCCCAATAATCCCACCCTGGGTGGAACTGGCGATACTACTATAATAAATCAGCCTTCGGTAAACACTGATACCACAACCTTGGCATACTGGGACTTTAATGATAGCGGAAAAACGGTTCTGGAAGACTTTTCTACCCATAAAAGCCATGGAGTCATAAACGGCTGTAAATGGGTTCATGGGATAAATGGTTATGCGCTCTATTTTGATGGTGTCGATGATCATGTGGTAGTCCAGAGTGTAGAGCAGCTAAATATTAAACTGAGTAATTTTACTGTTTCTCTGTTTGTAAAATTCCAGCCCGACAGCACCAGTGATACTATTCGACAAGATATAATTTCAAAAGGTGAAAGTTGCACTTCCGGTTTTGGTATCTCCATTCAAGGTAAAAAGATATTGGGACATATAAAGAATCATGGATGTGACAACAAAGACAGTACCAATATCAGAGATGGTAAATGGCATCATATCGTTCTTTTACGCCGTGAAGGGAAAGGGTATGTTTATTTTGACAAATCAAGCATACACAATTTCAACTGTAATGATTCGGTTTACACAACCACTCCTCTGAGAATAGGAGTGAACAGTGTAAGAAATGAAAGTTATTTCTCAGGCAGTATCGATGAGATAAAGATTATAAAAAGTGCCTGGACTCAGGCTCAAATTGATGCAGAATATAATCGGTGCTTTTAGTGTGGTGTTTACTTGAAACACTAATTTAAGAGAGGATGATCTAAGACACCTCAAAAATGTCTTTTCCTGAATGCATGCCCCGAGCCGCTTTTCAGATATGTTTCAAAAATGACGTACTTTCTAAATTTCTGAAAGTGATACAGGTTATTACTTTCCCAGGGACGATATTTACAGGCAGAAATACACATTCCTTCATTGTGCTCGTAGAGTCGTCTACGCAAGTAGGAGGTATAGCCAACATATTGTTGATCTTAATATGGGAAAGATTTTGAAAAATGCAGGTGTAGCACATGGGAGATTCCCTCATTTTTACTTATAACAGTAACATGCGGGTTATTTGAGAGAAGCCATCCATGCGAAGACATTACACAGATAATAACTTTTTCGGGAAAAAACTTTGTTTGAAAGAGGCCCGCCATACTTTCGCAAGGATACTTCGGTTAGTAGCTCGGGAGAAATAAAGCCCGCCTGCATGAAGACGCTACGGTGGGCATCCTTGGCTCGGGAAAAGAGAAGACTGGTTTTCTCGAGCCAAGAATGGAGGTGAGGGGAGTTGAACCCCTGTCCGAAAAACTATCAATACGGGTCACTACATGTTTAGTTCTTCTTTTTAAATCTCACCCTCTAGTGCGCGGAAGAACACGCTAACCAAAAGGCCAGTACCGCAATCTCGCCTGACAGCCGATACCCTCTGCCAAACCAGCGCCTTAATTTGCCCGGTCAAAAATAAGCGCGATCCCTGACCAGGTTGCCGCCTTTAATTAGGCAGCCATTGCAAAAGAATAATCTTCGGCAATTATAGTTTTATCGGATGATTTACGAGGCCAACCGATATCCTCGACATGCAACCCAATATCTCCTGTTCCCCGTCGAAAGCCAATACACCCCCGAAAAGGATATCAGATTTTGGATTTGAGATTTAAAGAGGAAGAGATCTAAATGAATAAAGATCAAAATGTAATCAGAGATTTCTGATTAAAAAGTGCTTCCATACCTCTGAAATCAAAGAACAAGGTGTTTTTAATCACCTTTAAAACCTGTCATCAATATATAATACGGGAAAAGGGGCCGCTTATTTTAATTTCAGGCCCTGAAAATCCCTTTTTTTCAGGCAGATTCGCGGATAATAAACTTTGTGGGAAGCTCCTTGTGCTTTATCCCGGACTCTCTTCCCTCGATCTTGTCTACTATCATGTTTATGGCATAGTCCCCCATCTCCAGCTTGGGCTGACGAACCGTGGTCAAAGCCGGTTCAATAACTTCAGCTGCCGGAATATCGTCATAACCCACCACTGCCAGCTCAGAAGGAACTTTTATCCCCCGGCGCTTTGCTTCCTTGATTACACCAATAGCCACCATGTCTCCCGCAGGCACAAAAACCGCTGTAACCGCAGGTTCAACCGAAGCCAGCTTGTCAAAAACTTCTATTCCATAATTCATTACATCATCTTCAACTGTAAATACCAGTTCAGGACGGAAGCCAATATCATGATGCTGCAATGCGTTTTTATAACCTTGCAGCCTGTCTTCGTTAGCCGCCCCATGCTTGTAACTGGTAATACAGGCAATAGACCGGTGTCCTTTCCCTATAAGATATTCGGTGGCATCGAATGCTCCCTGCTCATTATTGACATAAACAGAGTCCAGGTTTTCACATTTACGGGCCACAATGATGCTGGGAACACTCTCTTCCCGGAAAATATTAAGTTCCTCATCTGTGACTGTGGAACTGATCAGTATCACTCCGTCTATTCGCCTTTCTCTGGCCAGACGTTGAAAGAGCTGGGATTCATTCTCCTTCTGGCCCACCGTGTCAAAAAGCTGTACTGTATATTCGATGTCACGGTTGGTAGACTTGATCCCCTGAAGAACTCGCACCACAAAAGAAGAAGCCAAATTAGGGACGATCACCCCGATTGAGTTGGACTTTTTAGTGGCTAATCCCCGGGCAATAACATTAGGATAATAGTTAAGTTCCTTGGCAATCTTAAGAACCTTTTTTCTGGTTGCATCAGAAATATTAGGTTTATTGTTGATAACCATGGAAACAGTAGCGGAGGTCACCCCTGCACGCTCTGCAATGTCTTTAAGAGTCACTGTCATACTTCACCATCCTTCAATATTATCATCCCGGTTCAGAAATTAACATTCAAGTTTAACTTGGCACCCTCACCTTGCCAGGAAAGATCAGGATACACTCTCATCTTTTGTCCATAATCACTCAAGTGCGCATCCACCACAGCATCAAAGATTGTAACAAAGTATAATATCAGTGAATACCACAAATAAGTGTTTCTCTTACGAAACGCGGAGTTACGCTGGAAATTCCATTCACTGTTGTACTCATTATAGGCATTTAAACCGATAGCAGATCTCTCTCGCGATTCCAGTAAACGAGCATTTGCATCTTCCGCACGAGACATTAGCCGGTGATTGTTATAAGCCATAACACCCAGAGTAAGCTGCCCGGCTACAAATAATCCAGCCTTGGATAACTTTCCATTGTAAATTTGACCAAGCCCCATCCCCGGTATGGCAGCCAGCCATCCCGCTACAGCAGGATTTCTGCTTTTTGGCTCATCAACTATACTGCCGTCGATTGCATCCAGAACGTTAAACAGGTAACCCCCAAGGGTTAAGACTATTGCATTTTGCATTCTGTATCTGCTCAATCTGGCACTTTGTCGAGCTAGAAATGACTGCTCAAGAAAACGTGCACTGTCTAGGCCAGAATCAGCATCAGCATTTGCTCTGTAACTATTGGCCAAATCAAGCCATTCATGATTTTTGCGATGATAATGAAAGGCAACTGAACCACTAACCGCTTCGAACGCAAGAAATGTACCAGCCATAAAGTACCTTTTCTGCAACAACTGAGCTCCACCAGGCACCAATCCTGATACTACCACCGCCTTCGCAATCCCCTTACTCGCAGTAGCACTGCTTTCTGGTACCAGAGCCAGACTCGCAGGTGATGGAAGACTCTGAGCCAACCCTGCACCAACCATTAAGCATATTAGTATAAAATTCACCAGATATTTGTTCAAATTTAACCCCTTAAGCAAAATATATCCGTAGTAGGGCAAACACCAATTACGCTTAAGACACCTACATTAGTATTCCTTTTTTTAACCCCCTATACTCCTTCAAATTTCGTCAACCAAATGTTATTTTTAGCGATTACCAAACCTAAACCTAAAAATAAAATTCATATATAAAGTCAAACATACCAGCAAAAACAGGAGGTATTACATGACAGAAAGCACAACCACTTCTCCTCAAAGTATGGAATTTCAAACCGAAGCCAAACAACTGCTTCATCTGATGATCCATGCCCTCTATAGCCATAAAGAAGTATTCCTGCGGGAACTCATTTCCAACGCCTCCGACGCTCTGGATAAATTACGCTTTGAAGCTCTCACCAACCCGGAGATCAAATTTAACGAATCAGACCTGGCCATTCATATCAAACTGGATAAAACCGCCAAAACCATTACTATCAGCGACAACGGAATCGGTATGAACCGCCAGGAAGTCATTGATAATATCGGAACAATAGCCCGTAGCGGTTCAAAAGCATTCCTGGAAAAGATGACCGGTGATCAAAAAGC
The DNA here is from genome assembly GCA_964472925.1 of uncultured Fibrobacter sp. Taxonomy (GTDB): domain Bacteria; phylum Fibrobacterota; class Chitinivibrionia; order Chitinivibrionales; family Chitinispirillaceae; genus JAAYPC01. The sequence continues at coordinate 10,811 of CAYYNL010000086.1, forward strand.
CGACTCCAATCTTATCGGACAGTTTGGTGTAGGGTTCTACTCCGTTTTTATGGTTGCAAGCAGCGTCAAACTGATCACCAAAAGAGCTGGAAGCTCTGATCCGGCGGTCCAATGGGAATCAACCGGAGAAAGCCAATTTACCATCTCTGAGGCCAGTAAAGAAAACCATGGTACAGATATAACCATTTACCTCAAAGAAGATGAACAAAGCTACCTGGAAAACTGGCAAATCCGCTCTCTGGTAAAGAAATACTCCGACTTCATTGCTTTCCCCATCTATCTTCCCGATGAAAAAGGTAAAGATGAAGTAATCAACCAGACAAAACCACTCTGGCGGCGTGTTCCATCCGAAATCACCCAACAGCAATATGAGGAGTTCTATCAGCAGGTACTTGGTGGATTCGGTAAACCTCTGGCAACACTTCACAACCGCGCCGAGGGTGTCATGGAATATTCATCAATGCTTTTCATTCCGGAAAAAGCCCCCTTTGACCTCTTCTCCTACGAGCGTAAACACGGAGTGAAACTCTATGTCAAACGGGTCTTCATTATGGATAACTGCAAAGAACTTCTCCCCGATTACCTGCGGTTTGTACGCGGTATCGTTGACTCAGAAGACCTTCCTCTAAATGTTTCCCGTGAAATTCTTCAGAAAAATCCCATAATTGACCGGATCAGAAAAGCCATAGTGGCAAAAGTACTGAGCAAATTAAAAGAGATGGCGGAGAATGAACCTGAAAACTACAAGACATTCTGGAATGAATTCGGACCGGTACTCAAGGAAGGCCTTCACATCGACTACGAAAATAAAGATAAACTTCTGGAAATCATTCGTTTTCAATCCTCAATGGGTCAATCCAAAAATGACCTGATCTCCCTGAAAGGTTACGTCGAAAGAATGAGGCCCGATCAGAAAGAGATCTACTACATATCAGGAGACAACCGTGAGATCGTGGAAAAAAGCCCACATCTGGAGATATTCAAGGCCAAAAGCATTGAAGTGCTCTACCTGGTAGATCCCATCGATGAATTTATCATTCACGATATCTATAATTACGAAGGAAAACAGCTTAAATCCATAACTCAGGGCGATCTTGACCTTGGTGAATTAGACAAAGAGGAACAAACTGCGAAGAAAAAGGCAGAATCTAAATTTAAAAAACTATCTGAACGGATAAAAAATATTCTCTCTGATTCTGTCAAAGAAGTCAGGATCACCACTCGCTTAAAGGACAGCCCAGCCTGCCTGGTTGCAGATGAAAAGGATATGGGGGCTCACATGGAAAAACTTATGAAAGCCATGGGTCAGGAAGTCCCCCAGTCAAAACGTATCCTGGAAATCAATGCTGAACATCCGATTCTTCAAAACATGAACGCCAGATACGAAAAGAATGCCAAGGATCCTGAGTTGGAAGAATGGGCCAGACTTCTCTTTGAACAGGCTCTCATTGCCGAAGGTCAAATGGTACCCGATCCTCTGGCTTATTCTAAAAGAATAAACAGCATCCTGGAAAAAATCTCATCTCTTTAAAAAACAGCGGAGTCGCTAAGACTCCGCTTCACTTATCGATAATTTTACCAAACAACTTTTATCCGGGAGCAAAGGTATTTATGCCACTTATTGCTCTTATCAGCGATTTCGGAGTAAAAGACTGGTTTGTCGGTGAATTGAAAGGAATTCTTTATTCAATAGCTCCACAAATCACCGTTATTGATATCAATCACCAAATTCCTCCAGAAGATATCCAAAACGGAGCATTTAACCTTCTTGCTTCTTATAAAAGCTTTCCCAAAGATACTATCTTCTGCGTAGCTGTAAGCAACTCCACCGGAACCAATTGCCCGATCGTAGCCCAAACTGACAAATACACTTTCATCGGTCCAAATAACGGAGTCCTTTCATGGGTCCTCCAAAACAATAAGCATCAGATCTGGTGCATAGAAAATAAAACTTATATAAGGGAGCAACCCAGCGCCACTTTCCAGGCACGTGATATTTTCGGCCCTGCTGCCGCTCATATCGCAAACGGAATCAGACCCGATAAACTTGGCCACCAGATTACCGATATTGTACGCATACCGTTTCCCACCCCATCGGTCACTCCTGACAAACTGGAAGGCGAAATTATCTATATTGACAGTTTCGGTAATGCCCTGACCAACATACGCTTTTCAGATCTCAAAGCATTAAAGAATCCCTGTAACATCTGCAGCCTTGATAATCGATTTGACATTTCCATCAGGTCACAATACCAGGAAGTAAATTATCTGGAGAAGCTTTGCTACGTGGGTTCGACAGGTTTTATGGAAATCGCAGTCAGAGATGGAAACGGAGCCACCATGATGAATATATCGGCAGGCCAAAAGGTAGTGATAAGATAAAAAGAATGCAGCTATTGGGGCTCTTGAGTCAGAAGAAAATTCCAAATCACAAATTTTAAATTCCAAACAAATTCCAAATTGCAATACCAAAATCCTAAACAGGAACAGAAAAGGGGAATTCGAAATCCGAAAAAGGAGTAGAAATCAGGAATTTCGGGCTTCGCCCCATGTAAACCCACGTTTCTAAAGGATATTTCTTACTCAGGCCACCAAACAATTTTTATTTCTGTTTTTTTAGATAAATATATGTCAAACACAAATTCATCAATAATCTCTGCCGCATCAATCTTTACTTCTTTATACCATCCTGATATTGGCATCTCTTTTTTATAAAACTCAAAACTTCCTTTGATCATTGAAGTTGGGACAGCAGAGAATCCGATTTTATAGACTTTAGGAGACCAGTCAAAAGGTAGGTAGCGAGTAGGGATGATGAATTGTGTTTTATTTTCAACTTTACAATACCATTCAGTACTCATAGCTCCTAAAACGACTCTGTTTTGATTGTCTTTTTCAAGACAATGATTTGGCAAGTCACCATTCTTCTGAGCCCACCAGAATAGTTCAACTTTTACATTGCAATCAAATTTCAATGAAAATGAAATATCATTATCTTTTCTAAATGTATCTATTCCAAACTTATTGAATCTTTCACTGATTGAGAGCGTTTTTCCATTGCATTTAAATTCTCCATTTAGTGTAGAAATGTCCTTTCCTACACCTCTGATAGAGACAAAAATGCAGCTAAAATCCCAAACTTTTGGGAAATAATCACTTTTAATCAAAAAGGTTTTACATCCATTAACTTCTTCTATTAATCGCTCGTTTTCCCGATTCAAATATGCCAAGCAATTTGTGCATGAAAAAGAATTATCCAATACAACATATTTTTCAGATGCACAATCGGTTAACCCATCATTTAAGACAGTACATGTTATTGAATGAACTCCAGGAGAACTGAATAAATAATCAAATTTACTGTTTTTCTCGTCAATTTCAACACCATCAATATTCCAGCTATAAGAAAGTGGAGCGTTAACATTGTTTATTATAAAACTCTCTTCTGCATTTAATTCTGCGGGACAAAGCACACTACCATCACCCTTGGATGTCAATATTGCTACAGGTCTGAAGTCTTTTTTTGTTTCCAAATAATCACGGAAAACAGCATAACAATACCCATTTTTATAATGACCAGTTCGTTTTATATACTCTTCTATAATGAATCCTTTTTTATTGAGCAAATCGATTAAACTTTTCTCAGAATAACCATCGTGGGTTTCCATCGCTATATTCATTATTTTCCAGGAAATGTTGCTTTCTAATTCACGAAAAATCATATATTCCGCACCTTCACAATCCATTTTCAGAAGACTTATTTTTTCTTCACCCTGGAAATATTTTTCTGTAAACTTAGATAAAGATATTTTCTCAACCCGTGATATTTTAAATTTTATATCGCATTTTTCAGACAAATATTCTTTTATGTTATCCATTATAGTTGCAGAGCCCAAGGAATAAATCATATCAGAATCAGGAATTTTAAGATCAATAAAACCATTGCTATCACCTATTGCACAATTCAGAGCGGTAATTTTTTGAGAAAAATCATTTTCCTCAATATTCTTTTTTAAATAATAAAATGCTTCCGGATTGGGCTCTATTGCGAAAACTTTTGCACCATGGTTTGCAGCCCAAAGAGAAAATACGCCAATATTTGCTCCAATATCGACAATGGTATCCCCTTCTATGATTTGGTATTTCTTTGTATAGAATTGTTCCTGCCATATTTCTTTTATAAGTGAGCCGGCTAACTCTGGTCCGAATATTTTTACTTCTTTTTCGTAGATCAAATTGTTCTTAGCTGAATACATATATCTTATCCATTTCGTTTCAGAATAATGTGATCGTTTTTACCAAGAAAATTTACAACAGTTTATTTAAAGAAGGCTGTAATCCTAAGATCTTTTAATTCCACCGAATAGAATACAAATCCAATTTTGTTGTCCAAATCTTCTGGTATTCTATAATATGCCACCATATCACCGCAGGGTAGATATTGATTTGTAATCAAATAGGGTATATTGTAAGGTTTTAAACACCGATCGTCCTGATTATATGTTATCTTTAGCATTTCACCCCCACTAAAAACGGATTGATTTGAATTATCGATCTGTATTTTTAGTGTTTTTCCTTTAAACACCGGGTCGATGGTTATTGAAACATATCCAGCCAAATCGACATTTCCGTTTACTGAGATGCTGTTAATTGCCAGCTCATTTACTTTTAGTTCACCCCAGATATGCCAGCCTGCTATCGGAAAGGGAATCCAATTCTGATCACTCTCAACATCTTGCTTTTTCTTGTTTAATTTATTCAAAGTAATCAGGAACCTGATTCTGGCAGCGATAATCTTCTTTCTTGCAATTGGATAGATCTTTTTACTGGCAAAGGTACAAGTCACTCCTGTTACAACACCGAACAGGAAAATTACAATAAAAACAATGGACTGCTCATCTATTAATAAATTCAAATAATCCATATAATGTTCCCTTGCGTAATTTGAGTGTTTTAATTAGAACTGACTATTATATCAACAGCCGGTGTTTTTTGCGTTTTGTAAATATTTTGAAAGGTTTCCAGCGTCAACGATTTCTTCGTTGAACATTGGATCTTTTAATACATTCATAAATTCATTAAATTCCGGGTGTGCTTCAGACCAGATTGCTTCATTGTTAAAGTCCTTTTTTGTCCATGTAAACCAGTCAGTTATTAAATTGAATATAATCTTGTCCGCATTTAAATCTTTACTTAATTGTATAGCAGCAACCATTTCAGCATAATTTCTTTTTTGAACCACAAATGCCAGATTTAACTCTTTGAGCTTTCCATTTTTCCTGAGCTCTGAAAGAAACTTTAGATTGTTTATCAGTTTATTGTAATTCCCGCCTAATCTGATCTGATTGTATGTATTTTCGGATGCTGCATCTATCGAAATAATTACATATTCAACATTTTCGTGAATTTTCCTCATCTTGTCCCAAACATTGTGGTCAAATAGTGTTCCATTGGATTGAATCGCAATCTTCAATTTTGGGTAAGCAGCTCCATCTAATGAAAACAGTATTTTTTTAAATGCTCTGGAGGCAAACGGCTCACCTGAACCGCAAATGCTAATTCGAGTCTCGTTTTTTTTGATATGGTCATCAATTTCATTTAGTAATTTTTCCTGAAACTTAGATATTTTCTCATATTCAATACCAGAATTATTATTTATAGTACACATTCGACAACTGGGACATTTCAAATTGCATGTTCGATCATAACAAAAATTAAAAATGGCTGGAAGTAAATCGACTTTTGTTTTTTCATTAATGATATACTCTATCCATGGTGAAATTGCTTTTAATTCTACTTTTGTTAAATTTTTCAGTTGTTCTTTACTATACAATCCATCCTCCGGATTTGAGTAAAGCGGGCATTGGTGCCAATTACAATATTCATAAGTTCCATCTAAAATACTTTTTCTTATTTTTTGTGCAATTTCTGAGTTCCAGACATCCATCATTGATTGTTCATTTAATCTTCCGAAATCTTTGGTCATCCAAGACCAGCAACAGCATCGCATAGACAAATCTGATTCAATATCTACATATGCAAATGGTCGGATACAATATCGACCTTTTTGATTTATTGGAGATTTTATCGACTTTAAAGGGTTCAATGCTTCCCTTCTTTTTAACATCTCCTCTTTCCAATTAATTATGGCCATTTTTTACACTCCTTTAATCTACCTGAAAATGAGAAACTTTTTATTCCAATTTGGGTATTGTGCTCTTTTAATCTTTTTTACACTATCGTCCTAAGAAAACTCCAAAATCATTGGTATTCCCTGTGAGATAATAGTGTCTTTTTTATTCATTTATTTCAGACAACATTTTATTGGCTCTCTGATTCCATGTGTTGTCTTTATCTGTTAAAGAAATGACTTTATTCCAAAGTGTAGATGCTTTTGCTAAATCCCCGATTTTAAAGTAAATAGATGCAAGTGTCATCATAGTCGGTATTTTGATATCAGAAGAGTCACATCCTATTTCTTTTTCATAAAACTGAGCGTCCTCTTTAAGACCATCCGTTATATTGAAAACATCTGGAATACTCACAAAACAACGGGTTCGAAATTCTCGAATTAAACTGTTCTGTGGTTCCATTTTTACTGCTTTATTCAAATAATCCAATGCATTTTGAACGTTTTTGGCCGCAGCTATCTCTGATTTTTCATCTCTGGCGACAAGCGAATATACCGACCCTAACAGCATAGTGTTAAATGCAGATTTATTCTTATTATAATTGGAGTATATTATTTGAAATGCTTTTGCAGTATATCTGGATGGTGAATCATCTTTAGAGGCAATCATAAAAAGAACTACAGCCCTCTCAATATCATCTTTTGATTTAATTAATTTTAACAGGCTGTCTTTTGACATCTCTGAATAGAAACCAATAGTTTTTTCATTAAATGCCTGGGCAACAGACAATGAGATCAATAAAAATTGAATAAGAATTAATTTGACTGTCAGACCGAAATTTATCTTTGAATGTAATTTGCACAAAATATTCATATATATCTCCTTTGATATTAATTAAAAATACTGGTTCACTTTTTCATTTTTTCATCTTGTTTAAAAAGATTGTCTGGCTACAAATTGAACACCCATATATCTTGGTAATAACCCAAACTTCAGACAAAAATCCATTTTGACTGGATTGGATAGATTAATAAGAAAACCCATTCCGGCAGCATCAAATGTATTAAATACTGATGCACCCAAGACCGATAATTCGTTAAATGCAATCAAATAATAATTAATATGCGTAAATAGTAATTGGTGATCAAACACCCTGTATCGCTCATTTATTTCTAATACTAAACTCTTGGAAAGACTTTTCCCTGAATTCAAATGTTTATAAGTATAGAAACTGTTTGAAAAGACCGGAAAATATGAAGGCCTGTCTAATCCGAAATAACTACAATCAATTTGTACCAATGTGGAAAATCTGTACTGTTCTCTCAATAAAAAGAAATTCATAGTGTATATTGAGCAATAAAGTAGGGGACTGTTTATTGATTTGCCTATTTCAGTTTCATGTTTTCCGAAATAACCGATACCTTTGAGATCCATCAAATAAATGAAATCTGATGTAACTGATATTGATCCCTTTACATACTCGTTTCTTAACTGAATGTGTTTATTATTCCTGTAAATTTCGCCTATTGCTCCAATACCTAATTGTAATTGCCACTCTTCACTTAATTTCAGTCTTAGGTAATTTTTATACTCAAGAAAATGATGTTTTCCAAGATCATAGGATAACTGTGTTGGACAGTCATACCTGAGGTCGATACCTAAATATTTTTTCTCACCAATTGCAAATTCATATCTCATACCATCTCTATTTTTGCCCAATGTTAGTTCCCACTGTTCACCTTTACCTGTTCTATTTTGACTTCCAATGAAGCCATAAGCATTGCCACCACCATAATTGAACCCGAACCTTGGATTTACTCGCAATAATAAGGATCGTTTCTCAGGATATTTTACTGGAGGTATTATCATAAGTTTGTATCCGGTGAGTATCTCACCTCTTCTCATATAAATGAGATTCTGCTTGGTAACCAATTTTTCAAGATGATTTAAGGTTAACTTTTCACCTTTTTTAAAAGGCAATAATGATACAAGATATTTTCCATATTCATCTGACACTCCAATAACTTTGATATTATTTATTTCAATTTTTTCCGGAACTGATGAGTATGCATAACAATAGATAATTGCAATATATATTAATGGTATGTTATGCTTTTTATAATTTAATCGAGTCAATATTTTTTTTAACATAACTGTAGTATGGACTTATTATTTCAGTATAAAAACATTCTATTTCAGAAATTAATGTTTTTAAAAATTAAAACTAAATGATTTCTTGAATTTTATAGCTAAATTACATACTTAAAAATGATACATTTTTATGATAAAT
>CAYYNL010000087.1:0-18965 GCA_964472925.1 uncultured Fibrobacter sp.
ACAAGCCGGTTTTTATATGAACCGGACGAATAGTTTCTCCCTTTTTTATCCATACAGCAGGTTGGCCTTTACCAGTCTTCGATCGTGAATCAGATGTTTTTTTCTTCATACCCGAAGATTTGAAAGGAACTCTATCCTGCGGTCCGGAAGAATGCATTATTTCGGGTGAACCAGTGTTAAAAGATTCTGCTCCTTGTTTTCTTTTGTTATCCGGCCCAAGCTGTGAGTTCAGTCTATTAAACAGATTCTCATCAGGAATGAACCTGAGAGCTCTGGCAGGAATAGTCAATACATCGTTGACTTCGTTTAGATAAACGGTTATAGTGGCAGTCATCCCTGGCATCAGTTTCAAATCCGGATTCTGAGCAAGAACAGTTACAGTATAGGTAACCACATTGGAGGTCACTTCAGGTTCGAGCCGGATCTGAGAAACATTTCCATGGAAAGTGTCTTCCGGGAAAGCATCAACAGTAAAGATAACCCTCTGTCCCTGCCTGACCTGCCCGATATCAGCTTCATCCACAGCAGCATATACTTCCATTTGAGTCATATCCTGAGCGATTGTAAACAGTGTGGGTGCATTGAGACTGGCTGCCACGGTCTGGCCTTCATCAACCGATCTGGACAAGACAGTACCATTTATTGGTGAATAGATAGTAGCATAACTGAGATTGAGCTCCGCTTTTTTCACTTCTGATAATGCTTTTTCTACACTGTTCTTTGCCCGTTCGTACTCGTAGGTGGCCTGGTCGATCTCCTGTTGACTGACCATTCCTTTTTCAAACAGTTTACTTGTACGTTCGTATTTTTGCTTAAGAAATGCGCTTTCAATCTGGGCACTCTTGAGCGCCACATTGCTCAGATCCAGTGTAGCCTGTAATGTCGTTTTGTCCAGTTCAGCAAGTAATTGTCCCTTGGTTACCGTAGAATTAAAATCGGCATAGATTTTTTTCACCACTCCAGAAACCTGCGTACCCACTTCCACTTTGTCGATAGGCTCAACAGTACCGGTTGCAGAAATTGTCAGGGCTATTGCACCTCTTTTGACTGTGGCAGTCTCAAACACCACCGGTTTTTCCGAATTTCTTCCTTTTAAAAGAAAGAATGTCAATATGGCAATTAACAAAAGCGGAATTAATAGCATCACCTTTTTATGGCGAATCATAATTGTGATCCTCTCTTCAGTTTAAATCCGAACAGGTATTCCCATATAGATATTAATTATCTGCATGGTCATCAATGCATTGATTTTTGATTCAAGGTGTTCTCTCAGGGACACCAGCCAGGCATTTTTTTCTATTAACAGATCTGTAGAGTTTATAAGACCCAGTTTATACTGTTCCTGGGCCAGTTCGTAGCTTTGCAATGATTTCTGATACTGTACCTGTGCAGCCAATAATTTGCTTCTTGCAGCTTCTGCATTATAGTAGGCATCCTGGACCTCTTCCAGAAGGTTTTTCTGTTCTTCCATAAGCGAAAGTTCAGCCTGTTTGGCACTAATTCTGGCTTTTTCCAGATTCATTTTGGTCTGTCCTCTGTCATAGATAGGAATACTGAGGCTGGCGCCAATTCGCAGATTCACCTTGTCGGTTACCTGATTAAAAAAAGGATTATCAAAATCATTGCCGGTCGAAACCCCTGCGCTAAGGCTTAATGAAGGAAAATATCCGGCCATAGCTTTTTTGATTCCCAGAGTGGCAATCTCTCTGCTCAATTGACAGCTTGCCACTCCAGGCATTTTCTCCAATGCTGCGGAATAGATCTGCTGGATATCAGGAATCGTGTCCAGATGTATAGAATCAGAGAGATCGGGAAAGCTGAGATCGATTGTTGTATCTACAGGAAGTTCCAGCAGTGAATTTAATGCGCGTTGTTTTTGTTTAAGGCTGTGTACTGCTGTTACCACATTGTATTCATCGGTTGCCAGAGATGCTTCCATTTTCGCCAGATCTATTTTGGTAACAGAACCCACAGAGTACAGCTCTTTAGTTCTGTCCCGTTGCACCATGGATGCATCACGGGCAATAATAGCACTCTGTAGTGCTTCTTTTGCATAGAAAACCTGGAGATAGGCATTGGTTATACTCTGAATCAGACTGATTTCCTGGGACTTTATCGCTTCTTCACTTTTCTGAATTTCCAGTTGTTTCATTTTGATATCGTTACGTATTGCAGTACCCTCAAAAACAGTCCATCCGGCATTTGCAGAATAACTGATACCCTGAGATTCAGCTTTACTGCCGATTTCCGGTGAAAAAGAATAACCAACACTTCCACTTACGCTGGGATATTGTGCTGCTTTTGCTGCCTTGTATGACAAGTCAGAACCAGAGCGGTCCAGCTTCAATCTTTTCATCTGAAGATTGTTCTCCAAAGCATGATCAATACACTTTTGAAGATTCCAGCTTTCCGGATCTGCAGCTTCTGAAAGAGAAACGAAAATCAGTGATAATACTATCAAGATTACTTTTATCATATAGATTTACCTGCCTAAATTTTGCCGATACAGACGATTCCTATGGAGCGACATTTCAGCTGCTTAGCTATTCAGCCATTTCGATTGCTTTGCGGAGCCAGGCTATTTCGACTAATAATCAAGTATCAAGTCATTTTGACGAATCCGCGAGTAAAATGTTATTTCGATGAATTCCCGAGGAGAAATATTAATGCCTTCCCAGATCTTCCCATTTATTTTAATAATCGGATTCATTCTTTAGATTCTCCTTTTCCATTTTTTATTACAGATTTTTTTGCAGACACTACAGTTTTTAAGTCTACTGCGATGGTTCATGCGGTCAGTGTTGAAGGTTTTATCGACAAGGTGATAAAGTCGAAACACCCGAATGCCTTAGAAATCCCAATTATTATCGGGAGACAAATGCGCCGCATCCAAATAAAGAATACAGGCTAAATCAAATTTGTATTCTATTTCACCAGAAAGGCATTTTTCAGGTGATCGATCTTATCCCCAATAATTGAAATGACATCAAAACGGCAGGGAGTCCCAACCAGATGATGCTCAGTTATATATTGAAGTGCAACACGGGCAAGAGTTCGCTGCTTTGAAGTTGTAACCCAATAAAGAGGATTACCGCAAGAAGAATTCCTGCATGATTTGACTTCTATAAAAACTAAAACGCCATCAGAGTCTCTGGCAATGCAATCAATTTCACCTGATTTTGACCTGAATTTCCGGCAGATGATAGTGTAGCCTTCCTCTAAAAGATGCTGAACGGCCAGTTCTTCCCCCAGATTCCCTTTTTGATGAGTATTGAGATCCGGATTCATGGGCGCATTTCTCTTCTTTGTTAAGGGTGATTCAGAATGTGATCAAGCAGTATTGCTCCAACAGCTCCAATCATAAGCCAGGTAAGCCACTGCATTTTCACCATTTCAACCCAGTATCTGAAAGAAAACAGCCGGTGGTTTGTGGGTTTTCCGGTGCTTCTGCGCTCAGAACTTCTGCGGTCGGTGATACGCCTGTCAAAATTATCCGTTCTTTTGTTAACAGACGAACTGGCTGTTGAACTCGTGGAAATTTCCACCTTTTCATCCAAATCAACCGAATCAAGATGATCAAGCATCTCTTCAACTGTGTTGTAACGATCCTGCTTCTCTTTTTTGAGCGCCTTCAGAATTATTAATTCCAGACGCTTTGGAGTGTCCTTACGTTTCATGGATGGTGGGATAGGAAGTTCGTGTACCTGTTTGTAAGCTATAGCCATAGGATTGTTTCCTGTAAATGGCGGATGCCTGGTAACCATCTCATACATCACCACACCCAAAGAATAAATATCAGTTTGAGCATCTAAGGCTTTTCCCTGAGCCTGTTCCGGAGACATATACTCAGGAGTACCTACTGCAGAACCGGTCATTGTAATATTGGTACCTGAGAAAATTTTGGCTATCCCAAAATCGCTCAGGCGCGCGACACCATTTTTTTCCAGAAGCACATTCTGTGGTTTGATATCTCGGTGAATGATATTGCAGCTATGAGCATAGCGTAATCCACGGCAGATTTGTTTTGACAGATCGATTATTTCAGTCAGAGGAAGCATCTTATTTTCGGCAATATATCTTCCCAGATCGGTCCCATCAACATACTGCATGGCGAAATATTTCAAACCGTCTTCCTCGCCGTAGTCAAATATGCTAACTATGTTCTGGTGCTGAAGAAGGGAGATTGCTTTAGCTTCAATTTCGAAGCGTCTCGAAAACTCGTCATCTCTGGACAGATTAGGTGGAAGGACTTTTAAGGCCACAATTCTGTTAAGCGGCTCCTGGTTGGCCTTGTAAATATCCCCCATCCCGCCTTTTCCAATTTTACCTAGAATTTTATAATGACCGATTCTGGCAGGGATAATATCAGTAGCTTTGTTTTTGAGCATGTTCATAGGGCGCAATCCAAATTAACGATTAATAAAACCATAAATTACTGTTCTATATGTTTAAAATAATTACTGGTTTCCCACTTATTTTAAGCCGTTTTATTTATTTCCAAAGACACTATCTTAATCACATCTTCTACAGCTCTGTCAAGATCATCATTAATTATCGTGTACTCGTATTTTCCCTGTGTGGAAGCGAAATCGATTTCGGTGGAGGCATTTTTCAAGCGCACTCTGATGTCTTCATCATCATCGCTTTTTCTTCCACGAAGTCTCCTCTCAAGCTCTTCCATACTGGGTGGGACAATTAATATCCCAATCGCTTCGGGATATAACTTGTCGAACTGTTTTTTTCCAAAAACATCAATATCCATTATAATATGAGAACCTTGTTCAACTGTGGAATCTATAAAACTGCGCGGTGTTCCATAGTAGTTTTGGTGAACCACAGCCCATTCTGCAAAAGCATTCTGGTCTATCTTTTTTTTAAACTCTTCCTCAGACATAAAAAAGTAGTGTTTCCCGTTGATTTCACCTGGGCGTGGCTTTCTGGTGGTTGCAGAGACTGAGTAAAACAGATTTGGAACAGTTTCTTTGAGCTTGTTAAGAATAGTGGTCTTACCTGCACCGGAGGGAGCAGAAAATACGAAAATCTTACCCTTTTTCTTTTTCATTAACTATCATCCTTAAAAAGCATCCGATAATTACCTTGAATAGTTGAAAATAAGTCACATTCTGACCTGAATTATTACTGTAACGGATTCACATATTTTTCTTTACTATTACGTCCCATAATCTACCTTAATAAGAGAGGGCTCTTAAAGCGGGGAAATTTGCTAACAAACACCTGTAGAATCTCTAAATTTCTAAATCTCCCTTATATTGTTTTTGTAGATTAGTTGACAGTAACTTCATTCTAAAAGTTCTATTTAGCTTTCAGCTCTTTTTGAAACTTATTGCTTTCCATTAATATTAGCCTAACCTCAAGAGCTTCCTTTTTAAGCTCCAGTTCTTTTTCCAGAAGGTAGTGAATTTTTATTAACAGGTTGATCATATTATTAATGGTTCTACTGATCACCAGAAACAGGATAAAGACCACAAAAAGTGTAACTACTGCAAGAATTATGTGTCCTGTCATAAACCTCCCGGTATTTTATGATTCAACCAGTACCTAAATTGTTGGAATCAGGTAGTAAAAGATACATCGCGAGCAGAATTAAAAAAATAAAGACCGATATGGGTATAATTTTTGATAATATGTACCTGATGTAATCGTATTAATGTTTTCAGAAGCGATTAGTCCCCATAAATTCAGAGGATTTAGGGAACAGGAGAGTCAACCCAAATAAATGCAATTTGGATTTCTGCTTGACCGTGAACATGCCAGAGTGCTATTTTATGAAATTCCAAAAAAAGTGCTATTTTCTAAGAAGGAAAAAATAATGAAAGAAAAGATTCATCCCAAGTACGAATCAGCTACATTTACCTGCTCATGTGGAAACAAAATTGAAACCAAAGCTACGATAGGTAGCCGCCACATCGATATATGCAGCGAATGTCATCCCTTCTATACCGGCAAACAGAAACTTATCGATAGTGCCGGTAGAGTTGATCGGTTCCGTAAACGTTATCAGAAATTGAACAAGGAATCGTAAAAAAGCCATTTCTGGTTGTAAATTTTCGGGACAGAAGTGGTAATACCCTTCTGTCCCTTTTTTATGTGTAACTAACCCACAAGAACCTCGTGATCAAAATCCGCCATCGCATTATTAAGGGATCTTAAGTCCCTCTTCGGGGGATTTAAGGGGCTGGGGGGTTAAAAAGAATCACTATTCTCTAAACAAGGAATTCAGATGAAAATAAAAACATATCTGAGCTGGTTTTTTCGGATACCAGTAAATATGCTTTCGCTTATGGCCCCCAAAAACACTGTTGGCGGACAAGCCATATTGGAAGGTGTTATGATGCGTGGAAAAGAGAAGGTGTCTTGGGCTGTAAGAAAAAATACTGACGAAATTATAGTAGAGCAGTTACCTTTTACATCAATATGCAAAAAGTACAAGATTTTAGCTAGACCGATATTAAGAGGAGCGGTCAACCTGTTTGAGTCAATGGCCCTTGGCTATAAGGCGCTGTCCCGTTCGGCTGACATTCTGGAGGACAGCAGTAAAAAGGAAAGCGATTCCCATTCAAAAGCAAATAGTTTTAAAGAAAAGTTTTACACAATTATTACTCTTCTTATTTCACTTCTGTTAGCACTGGGTTTATTCATGTATGCACCGATGTGGATATTTTCTCACTTTGTACCCAAAGAATCCGCATTGTTATTTAACACACTTGCAGGAGCCCTGCGCATTTTTTTAATGCTTATATATATGATTTCAATCAGTTTTCTTAAAGATATCCGCAGGCTTTTCGAATATCATGGAGCAGAACATAAGGCGATATTTACCTTTGAGGACGGAAAAGAGCTCAATTTGGAAAACATGCGTTGCTACTCGACGGTTCATCCCCGTTGTGGAACCAGTTTTCTTCTGCTGGTTGGCATTATTTGTATTTTTCTGTTCTCGATTATCGATACCTTATTTATTCAGTTAATAGGACCATTTCCCAATGTTTTCAGCCGCTTTCTTTTACATATCCTGCTTATTCCCCTTGTGGGAGGAACTTCCTACGAAGTTTTGAAGCTTTCTGACAGATACCAGCATATAGCTTTGGTGAACCTTTTTATTAAACCGGGCTTGTGGCTTCAGAAGATAACCACCAGGGAACCCGATGAGAAGCAGATGGAAGTGGCATCACTGGCACTAAGGGCAGTAATATGACAATGCAGGATAAAGTAGATGCGATTTTCAGACGGCATGATGAACTGGAGCAGATGCTTGCATCATCCGAAATCGCCTCAGACCCATCAAAAATGGAGAAATTCGGAAGAGAATATAATAGTATCCATAAGAACATTCCGGTTTTTAAAAAATATATGGAAGTAGTACAGTCTATTGAGGATGCCACACAACTGCTTCACCATGAATCGGATCCTGAACTTTTGGAACTTGCCCAAGAAGAGCTTCGTACCAATGAAGATCTGCTCCCGGAACTGGAACAGCAGGTAAAACGCCTTCTGGTTCCCCGTGATCCCAAAGACCTTAAGAACGCAATTGTTGAAATACGGGCAGGAACTGGAGGAACCGAAGCTGGCATTTTTGGTGCCGATTTGTATCGAATGTATACTCATTTCATAGAGCAGAAAAACTGGAGCTATGAGATTCTAAGTGCCAGTTATGGAGATCTTGGTGCCATCAAGGAGATCGTTTTTCTGGTAAAAGGCGAAAATGCTTATGGCACATTAAAGTATGAATCCGGTGTTCATCGGGTACAGAGAGTTCCTCTGACCGAGGCTCAGGGAAGAATACATACCTCAGCCGCATCGGTTGCAGTTTTTCCGGAAGCAGATGAATTTGAGATAGAAATCAACCCAAATGAATTAAGAATCGACCTTTATTGTTCAAGTGGCCCCGGGGGACAGTCGGTCAATACTACTTATTCCGCGGTTCGGATAGTACATATCCCCACAGGAATAACGGTAACCTGTCAGGATGAAAAGTCACAGCTTAAAAATAAGGCAAAAGCACTGAAGGTACTTCAAACCCGTCTATATGAAAAAAAACTGGCAGAAATCGAAGCAGAAGAGTCTGCAGCCAGAAAAAGCATGGTCAGTACCGGTGATCGCAGTGCCAAAATACGAACCTACAATTTCCCACAAAACCGGGTTACCGATCACCGTATAAATCTTACTCTCTACAGCCTGGATAAGATCATAGATGGTGACATTCAGGAGCTCATCGATTCACTGTCAATTGCCGAACTTAACGAACGAATACAGCAATCCGGCATCTGAGATTTCAGATTTGAGAGATCGGAATTAGATTTGAGATTGCAGATTTTTAATTTCGGATTTCGTATTTGGGATTTCGGATTTTAAGTTATGACCATAAGGCAAGCACTCTCTTTGCTCAGAAAAGAACTCTCTGTTCCTCTTGGCTGTTTTGCTCAACCGCAATCTGAAGAGATACTGCAGTTTATCTTTAACTGTTCCCGTTCTGAGTTATTCCTCTCGTCGGATCGCCCCCTCACTGAACTTCAGAAAGATCAATTGTTCCATATATTAAAGCGTCGTCTTAAGGGAGAACCACTTGCCTATATTCTGGGGAAAACCTTTTTTTATTCCAGAGAATTCAAAGTAACCAGAAGTACGCTGATCCCCAGACCTGATACTGAAATTCTGGTCGAGCAGGTGCTTTTAAATGAGAAAAAGGACAAGGCTTGTTTTGTGGATATAGGGATTGGGTCCGGTATTATCGCAACGGTTCTTACTGAAGAGCGGCCACAATGGAAAGCATTAGGGATAGATATCTCTTTTGATACTCTGAAAGTGGCAAAGCAAAACATAACCAAAGCTGTTCAACTGCTCTGTTCAGATCTTATTTCAGCACTTAAATCCTCAGAATTCGATTTTCTGGTAAGCAATCCGCCCTACATCTCCAGCAATGAAATGAATGTGCTTGATCCGGAAGTAAAAGACTACGAACCTCATCTGGCGCTTTACGGAGGCAGCGATGGTCTGTACTTCTATCGCAAGTTAGCCTGGGATGCCGGGAAAGTTTTAAAAAAAAATGGGAGGTTATACTGTGAGATCGGGTACAATCAACAGGATTCAGTAATGGAAGTATTCAGGGAAGCCGGAGGATGGAAAGATCTCAATATAACCAGGGACCTTTCCGGTCATCCACGGGTGCTGAGGGCAGTTTTGCGAAGGATTTGAAACAATGAACCCGGAGATAAAAACCCCGTTACCAGAATGGCTCAGCGATTCTTTCGCCATAAGATTACTCTCAGAAATCTATGGAGCAGTCATAAAAAAGCGAAATTTACGCTTTGAACGCAATCCGGATCTTTCATACAGATCCGAATTTCCGGTTATCAGCATAGGAGGAATAAGGGCTGGTGGAACCGGAAAGACCCCGCTTACCATGCAAATAGCACGTTATCTTATTTCTCAGCAGTATAATGTGGCTTTCCTTTCACGAGGTTACCGAAGGGCTTCCAAGAAAGATCAGATAATTCTTCCGAATGAAAAAGCTGACTGGCAGTTGATTGGTGATGAACCGGCGATGTTACATGATAATATTCCGCAATCATTTCTGGCGATAAGTTCCAAAAGAGTGCAAAGTGCGCAGAAACTTCAGCAAATTGCTCCTTCCAATACAGTTTTTCTTCTCGATGATGGTTTTCAGCATCGCAAATTGAGAAGAGATCTGGATATTGTCTGCCTCAACGAGAGTATACTATCAGAGAAACTGATCCCTGCCGGTTATCTTCGTGAACCGATAGAGTCTTTGAATCGGGCAGATGTTCTGGTTCTTATCGGATCAGAAGATAGGCTCTCAAATTTGAGGGATACGGCTTCAAGCTTAACAAATCGTTTTAAAGACAAAGCAGTTTTTGTTGCAGTACAAATTGTGGACTGTTGGGTGAATGCATTTACCGGAAAGCAGCAGGTTGAACCACCATTCAGAGAGCCTGCTGTGGCCTTTAGCGGAATTGCACGCCCACACCGTTTTTTCCAGCTTCTTGAAAATCAGGGGGTTTATCCGATAAAAAAAATGATCTTTCCCGATCATCATCGGTTTTCACAATATGATATTGAATCCATGCACAAATTATATTCAAATGGTTTAGTTACCACTGAAAAAGATGCATTTCGACTCAGCAATAATAATTTTGTTCCTGAGCTGAAATTGTGGTATCTTAAAATAAAAATTCGGTTTGAATCCGATAGTCAGTTAAACCGTTTTAATACGCTAATCAGCAATGTCGTGCTTAATAAATTTAAAAGGAGGAGCTCTTCATGAGATTGGTGAAATTGCCAGTAGTGCTGGTTCTGCTTTCAACTGTTATTCTTTTTTCTTCAGCAATTGCCCAAGAAAAAAAAGAAAAGACTAAGTACTTTGAAGTAAAGACTCCGATTGCCAATGTATATAAAGCATTGGATCCAAAATCAGAAATCATTAAACAGGTAATGGTTGGTGACCGTCTGGAAATAATTGGTGAAGGGACATCTTGGCATAATGTTCTGGTGGATTCAAAAAGCGGATGGATAGAAAACCAGACAGGAAAGATTGTTGATAGCAAAAAATCCTTCCCAGTTTTCCCTGTTCTGTTTCTTCTTTTGTTGATCGGTGGTACCGGGGCATTTGTTTATCTGAAAATCACAAATGCCAAAACAACAGAAGAGGCCTAAAACGGTTTTATTTTGATTATGAAATTAAGCTGTTGGCGAATCACTGAACTCATTCTGGTTCTTTTCTCTTTAAAATTTGCTCAAGAACAACAGGTCGAGATCAGTGATTTTTTTGCAAAAGTTTATCTGGCACCTACTACCAGTTCCAGATTTATTGGACTGGCACAGAAAGGGGAAACCTATACTGTTGTAGAAACCAGAGATGCATGGCTGCGAATACGTTTTAAAAATGCAGTCGGATGGATTCAGCAGGCACAGACTCAGAAACCCGGAACTCAAGCCGCATCCGCTCAAAGTGATGCGGTTGATTCATCACCAGACACAGATACCCACAGCACCAGAGACAGCTCACCAGCTATAACAACAAACGCTACTGCAGATACTCCAAAATCAGTAACACCAGAAGTCGCTCTTAGAACTGAACCGAAGCCAGTTCCAACCCAGAAATCATCCGATATTCAAACCCCAAGGCCTTCATCAAAACCAGAAAAAAAAGAAGACGAAAAGCCTAAACGGGATTCCAAGGTTAGAAACTGGTTCAGTCAGCAGAATTTTCTAAATAATTTGCCACCTAATCAGGATGTAGAAGATCTGGATATTAAATACTTCCAGGTCACTTTCGGACCGGCCAGAGTTCTTCTTTACCTGAATCCGGATTCGCCTATTCTTGGAATGGCTAAAAAGGGAGATGTATTTCCTCTTGTAGGAGAAGGTGACACCTGGTGCAAGGTAGTGTATGCTGATACAGTCGGATGGGTTGAAAAAAGAAACGGAAAAATTATCGATGCTCCTAAATCGTTACTTGCCAGTGATGGTCTTTTTTTCGGAGTAATAATACTTGTTTTAGGTCTGTTGGTAGCGTTATTGTTGTTTATTTTTTCAATACTGAAAAAAAAGCGAAGTATAAAGCTGGAAGACAACGCTATTCAAAAAAATGTGCTCATCATTGCTAAAACAAATAAGACCATCCAATACACACTTACAGATACTACCACCACAATTGATCGCTGTTTTGAAGAAATCGGGTTTGATATTTCAGTAGCAAAAGACCCATTATCAATAAGAGACCTTGTCCAAAACAAAGTATTCGATCTTCTGATCATTGACTGGAAGTTTGAACGAAACATTGTTTCTTATACGGAACGGCTCTTTAGCACTATTCCAAATGCAAAAAAAATTTTATGTATCGTTTATAATACCCCTGATCCTTCCGCAATGCGTCCGGGTAGAATATTCTCGAACACGGTGTTTCTGGGCCTCAATTTCTCTGACAGAGACATCTTTAAGCTGGTTACTCCGCTGATAATGTTGGATAATTCAAAAAATGTGCAAAAAAGTATACAATCCTCTGCCCTTCAGGGTAATATTGCTGATGGCAATCTTCTGGAAGTATTGCAATTCATCGAAATTGGAAGTAAAACTGGTTGTCTGCTTATCGAAACCGATCGCCCGTTTGGTCTGATCTATTTTCTGAACGGCCGAATAATCTATGCTGCAACAGCTCAGGAAATTATCGGAAAAGAGGCTATTTTTATGATTTTAAATCTTAAAAATGGTAATTTCCGTTTTATCCTCAATCGTAAGCCAAAATCCAGTAATGCAAATCTTTCGACTCTTGAAGTCCTCATGGAATGGACAAAGGCTTTAGATGAAGCTAATGGGCATTGATTATGGGATTCGTCGAGTAGGAGTCGCTGTCACCGATGAACAGGGACTGGCAATCAGAGGACTAACCACCATAGACCGCAAAAAAAAACCGGATTTAATTGCTGCCATTCTCTCTCTTATTAAGCAGGAAAAGCCAGAAGCACTGGTTATCGGACTTCCCCTTGACATCAATATGGCCGAAACTGTAATGTCTAAAGAAGTTCGATCTTTTGCAGAGAAACTACAGATCAGTTCAGGACTACCGGTCAATTTTGTTGATGAGAGTTTTTCCTCAAAAAAAGCAGCAGAACTGATGAGATTCAGGAAAAAAAAGATGCGAAAAGACAAAGCAGCCATTGACCGTTTAGCTGCCTGTTTGATATTACAATCGTATCGTGAGGATCAGGGGTGGGAATATTAAAACCAGCATTCTTCTGGATACTCTTTTTGACTTCTATTCTTGTATATCAGTTCTGCACACCTGTTGTTGCCCCCCATGTTCCTTTACCAAAGCCCACTATCCAGACCGTTAATCTGGATTTTTCCAAAAGCTTCAAGGAAGCAATCCATATCAACTGGTCTATGCCGCATACGGATTCTTCCGCAGTTCAATCTTATACTTTGTTAAGAAAATTTGAAGCAGACTCCTTTTACAGCGTACTTTCAGAGAACATTCCACCTGACACATTCAACTTCTACGACAACATTGATCCTTCAACTTTCCCCCTTTCGAGCATAGAAAGAAATCAGGTTTATTACCGGGTTTTTGCAATTGATAAATCAGGATTTTCCGGTGATACTTCAGAGCCCTGTGCACTTTGTCTGGTTCAACAATCATCCTTAATTGACATTGATCTTAATACCGGATGCATAAGCTGGTTTTCCGATATTCACTTTGGTGGGTTGCTTTCTTATTGCAAAATCTGGAAAGATTCGCTTCAAAAAAGCATTACCGGATCAGAACTGCATGCATATCCTCAAACCGATAAACCTGCAATTTTCAAGGCCTTTTTCCCAGTAGATTCCATAGACAAGGGCCGCTGGTTTTATGCCTTATTTGTCAGAAGTTCGGACTGCCACTCCCTGAAAGTCGGGTACTTCGATGTTCCGTAAAACATGTTTTTTTCCTGAAGTCATTCTTGCATCAGCACTATTAGTATTCATGTTCAAAATTCAAATTTCTGATGCTTCAGAAATTCAATACAGGATTAAATCGGTTCGTAACAATGAAATCACTGTAGACTTTACAGTAGAGCGAAAAGAAGACTCTGAGGAACAGTTTTACTTTGCTTATCCTGATCCTGATGAATTTAAGGCAGATGTACTTCTGTCTGCTACCTTAACAGGTACATCGGGATCCATTCAGATAAAAAAAATCTCCAGGACTTATTCTGGCAAAACACCTCTTCAATGGTGCACATTTAATCTGAAAGAATTCAAAAAATCTTATCCACTGCATGGAAACCTGACTATCCGCTATAACAGGGCTTTATTCAATGCTGCCAAGAGTGAGGATTTTTCGATCAGAAATTGCATAATCAGAGGTCCAGTTAATCCTACTCTTCCAAAATTGAAAGCACAGACAGAGAAGATTCCTTTCTCAAATGGAATCAGAATCGAAGTGGATGAAGATGGGATCTACAGTATCTCTGCATCAGATCTCATTTCGATGGAAATTTCAATTGACAAAATTCCTTCAAGAACATTCCGCCTTTTTAACAGAGGTAAAGAGATACCTGTTTACATCTCTAACTCTCAGAGAAACAATCTTTCCTCAGATGATTATCTTTTGTTTTACGGACAGCATCTTAGAGGTAAATCCAGTGAATATGAACAATTCAGCAACACCAATGTTTACTGGCTTACCTGGGGGGAAACCGCCGGTTCCAGGGTTGCCGAATTCTCTGGAGAACGCCAGAAAAGCCTGACTGATTACACCAATTCAGACCTGACAAAAGCAATTCAGTTCTATGATACAGTGCATTTTGAAACGGACACCGATATCAGATATCTTGGCAACATAGCTGATACACCGATAGAGGAGCTTTTTGACCCACCCGATGCAGATACATCTTTGGACAACTGGTACTGGGGATTTATTGGTGAAAAGGAGTTAACCACCTACCAAATAACCATTCCATCGCCGGCATCCTCAGGCCTGGCTAGAATGCAGATCTCTTTTACCGGACTCTCCAGTCTGGACAGTATAAATAATGATCACCAGGTGCGAATATTACTTAATAATAATCCTGTAGGAAATAACAATGTGGCAATCTGGGATGGCCAGAAAAGCTATATTTTTACCAGTGATACATTTTCTGTGACACTACTAAAACCTGGCTCAAATGCAATCAGTTTTCTATGCCCATTTCGAGGCTATATAGATCGTTCTGCGCTAAACTGGATCAGACTGGAATATAACCGCAATTATCAGGCAGTAAACGATCGCATACAATTTAAAAATAGTACAAATGAAATCGGCGCGATGGTGGAGTATCAGCTCACTGGTTTCACCAGCGATCAGCTTGAATTGTGGGATATTAAACAGAACCGTTTTTTTACCAACTTTACTGTTTTTAAGGGAAGCGGTAACCAGCGCAATACATACACCATTGCATTTCAGGATAGTGTCAGCCAAAAGACCACTTATCTTGCCCAGGCTAAAGCACACCGGCTCAAACCTTTACTGATGACTCCTGACACTATCAGAACCGACTGGGACAAGCTTGCCGGATACCAATATATTATTATTAGTGTTGACTCATTCAAAACTGAAATGGAACCTCTGCTACAACTTCATAACAGTCGGGGACTTTCTGCTGTATTTGTAAGTATCGATGATATATATAACTATTTTTCAGATGGAATCCGTGATCCTGAAAGCATCAGAGCTTTCATTCAATACCTCTTCATCATATCGGGATCCAACCCGCCCCGCTATCTGCTTTTGGGTGGCGACACTTCCCATGATCTGGATAAGAAAAACCGAAACAGAAACATTATCCCTACCCAATTAAGCAGAGTTCCGGGATGGGGACCTGCTGCTAATGACAGTTATTTTGCCACTGTATGGGGGAATGATAATTTTCCGGATCTTTACGTGGGTCGCTTTCCTGCTCAGGATCGCAGTCAGATGCGTACAATGGTGGAAAAAACAGTTCGTTACATCAAAACACCTCAACAGGGGTTCTGGCGTGACAATATGCTTTTTTTAGGAGGCGGTGAAGCCGAATTCAGCAGGTTCAATGAAGAATCAATTAATGAGATAATCCGGCAGAAAATGAATATCACACGCATAGAAGCTGATTCAGGATCACGATTTTACAAAGATGGTTCAACCGCATCTAAAATTATTGCAGACAGGATCAATGCCGGCGTTTTTCTTATCAATTTTAATGGACATGGTGGAGGAAACATCTGGTCAGATAACAACTTTTTTGGCTATAAAGATCTCTCCAGACTTTACAATGGCCAATGGGGTAAATCCGGACATCTTCCATTGGTTTTCAGTTTCACCTGTCTGACCGGTTTTTTTGAAAGTGTCTTCTATCGTTCCCTGGGTGAGGAATTCTTAAGAAACAGCCCACATGGATGTATCGGATTTTATGGTGCATCTGCCTACACCTCCATGAGAGGCAACCTGATAATGAACAAAATTATGCTGGAAACAGCATTTGATGGCCAAAACGAAACTATTGGAGAATTGATTGATTTCTGTGAAATGAGCATGTTGGTAAGATATGGCCCCCAATATCTGCCCCTTGTCCGTCAATACAATCTTCTGGGCGACCCTGCACTTCCATGGAAACTGACGGCAGATACTCTTGATTTGACTCTCAATAATGCAACACTTAAGGACAATGACAGCCTGAAACTTCAGTGCAATACAGCCCCTGTCTATAATGGCAACATCAGGATAACTGTAAATACCGAAACTGAAGAGTGGTTTCAGACTATTGAACCCATAACTAATGGTCGGTTTTCTGCAATTTTTCCTTTGAAAAGCAATATTGCCTCTGCTGCAGGAACTGTTAGGGCTTATGCATGGAACGATACTACCGAAGTACGTGGATGGCTCACTTTCAGCAAAGATAGCATCCTGGTATATGATATCCAGATCTCTCCACAGAATCCGTTTTTCGGAGACAGTGTACTTGTTTCCTGCAAATTGACTCTCGATTCTTCAATGCTGCCGGCTGATGTATATTGCATGTATGACCTGGGAGCCACAGCCAGCAAAGATTATTCATTCACAGGCATCCGGATGATTTCCACCGGGAATAACAGTTGGGTATCATCCCGAAAAATCCCGCTGACATTTAAAAAGGATCTTTTCGAAAAGCTTCTGCTCTGTTTCCGAGTCTTAACACCTGTCAAATCCAGAGAAAGTGAGCTTTTCAGCTTTAATATAAGGGGACGGCCGGATCTGCTTTTCACAGATGATTCGCTTATTATTAAATGGATAAATGATTCACTAAGGATCAGTGCCACCGTTCTGAATTCCGGCAATGCAACCTCTCCACCTTTCAATATTCATTTCTTCTGGAATACCGATAGCAGAATCGACGATACTATCTTGACTTTATCGTGTTCCGATTCTCTGGCACCAGGGAAAACCCGCGGATTCTCCATTACACTTCCGGATACTCAGGGAAAACTGTATTTCAGCGGATGGATTAATTATCAGGAGAGCTTTGCCGAATTGGATTATCATAATAACCGGGTCAGCGGATATGCCTGCATAAACTACAAAGACCTGGCTACACAACAAGATACTCTGAAAACTGAATGCAATTCAGTAATGCTGACACCGGCACAGATAAAAAATCAAAAACATAGGGTATTCATATTTACAGAAAAAATAAAGGAAACTGCTCCCTTGAAAAACAATTCTCAATGGATTCCCATTATATGCAACAATCAAGCAGTTCAGTTTTCTTTGTATAGAAGAGCTGCCACGAGTACCACAGACACTCTGATCTGGTCTTTTATTATTGATACTGTCAGACAAAAATGCATGGATGGTTGTAAGTTTGCGGTAATGACTTACGATTCGGTTATTAAGGCCTGGAAAAGCAATGGCAGTGTAATAACTTCTGCAAAGTTCATCCAAATGGAAAGCACCTCTGGTGGTCCGCATGCACTTGCGAGTATTAAGGATCTGCAGCCACCCGATATTCAGGTAACGGTTGCAGGCAGAACCCTGAATTTCACCGATTATGCAGCCAAAGACAAACCTTTTTCTATTTTTATTTCCGATCCTTCGGGAATCGATCCTCAATCGGTTAGCTTACTCTTAAACGGTAAAGCAATGACCCCTGACCGAATATCATCTGTCGAGCGATCCGATGCTCTTGAGAATCTCTCCATAACCGCTTATCCTCAGGTACAACACAAAGTAGATTCCCTCCAGATCTCGGCTACCGATCTGGCCGGAAACAGCACAACTAAAACTGTTACTTATCAGCCTGGAGAGGAGCTTTCGATCCGGTTTCTGGCTTGTCATCCAAATCCCTTTACAGCTCAGCAACTGCCCAATGGCTCCATAAGAAATGTCCGTTTTGCCTTTCTTCTAACCGATGTTGCTGATAATGTCACATTTACTATTTATACGGTTAGCGGAAAGACTGTTCAATCCTGGTCAATTCCGTCGCTTATTGGTTACCAGGAGATCAAATGGGATGGAAGAGACCGGGATGGGGCAAGAATCGCAAATGGAACCTATTATGCCAAAATGGTTGCAAAAAACCGGCAGAAAAAAGTAACAAAAATCATTCGTATCGCTAAACTTGAAGGATATTAATTATGTCTTTATATATAGTTGCGACTCCGATAGGGAACCTGGAAGACATGACATTTCGTGCGGTGAAAACTCTTGGAGAGGTGGATCTTATTCTTGCAGAAGACACTCGGGTTTCAAAAAAACTTTTGACTCATTTTGGAATTACCACACCTGTTTGCAATTATCACGACTTCAATAAGGAAAAAATGACACCAATACTGGTGGAACGGCTTAAAAAAGGAGAAACAATGGCTCTGATAAGTGATGCCGGGACACCTGGGATAGCTGATCCGGCATTCAATCTGGTAAGGGCATCATTAAAAGAGCAGATCGCTGTAGTTCCAATTCCTGGAGCTTCTGCTTTAATTTCAGCGCTGGTTTGTAGTGGTCTTCCCACCGATAGGTTTATTTTTGAAAATTTCCTTCCCCATAAAAGCTCTCAGAGGCGTAAGTTATTTGAATCATTGAAGACTGAGCACCGAACACTAATTTTCTACGAAACTCCGCATCGCATTGTTAAGGTTCTGGAGGAAATAGAGGAGATACTGGGAGACATTGAGGTGGTGATTGCACGTGAGCTAACCAAGATATATGAACAGTTTCTCAGGGGAAGTGCCAAAGAGCTTCTGGAGCATTTTAAGACTACTCCACCAAGAGGTGAAATGGTGGTTTTGTTTAATATTCGTATTCATGCTGATGTGAAGTGATTTTTTTTGCTGTTTTCTTTCTTACCAAATAACTTTGGATAGCAATTCACTTTATTGGCTGGCTAAAGCGCCTCCCTTTTCCACCGGATCCGGATCCTGAATTTCCTTAATCCTAAAGTGGGCCTTTAAAATCCTTTAAT